>NZ_JAIGQA010000017.1:0-69696 GCF_019733245.1 Streptomyces sp. WAC04114 | reverse complement strand
GCCCGTTGACGATCGCCGGATCGGTCTCGATCGGGGCGGCCGGCGGAGCGGCCGCCCCGATCGAGACCGATCCGGCGATCGTCAACGGGCTGATCGAGCGCAGCCAGGCGTCCATCGCCGCACTGGGGCGCGACATCGCCGCGCAGACCGGACCCGCCCTGTTCGACTTCCTGAAGGAGGCCTTCCAGGAGCACAAACGAGTCCTTACCGATCCGCTGAGCCATCAGGCGATCATGGCGGGCATGGAGGCCACGTGGTGGCTCAACGACAAGCTGCACGAGTGGCTGGGGGAGAAGAACGCGGCTGACACGCTCACCCTGTCCGCCCCCGACAACGTCACGTCGGAGATGGGCCTGGCGCTCCTCGACGTCGCTGACGTGATCCGCCCCTATCCGGAGGTGGTGGCGTTCCTGCAGAGCGTCGAGGACGACGGCTTCCTGGACGAACTGCCGAAACACGCGGGCGGGACCACAGCGCGCGACGCCATCGAGGGATACCTCGACCGCTACGGCATGCGCTGCGCCGGCGAGATCGACATCACGAGGCCCCGATGGCGCGAGAGCCCCAGCACCCTCGTGCCGGCAATCCTCGACAACGTCAGGAACTTCGAACCCGGCGCCGCCCGGCGACGCTTCGAGCAGGGCCGGCAGGAGGCCTGGAAGAAGGAACAGGACGTACTGACCCGCTTGCGGGCCCTGCCCGACGGGGAGAGCAAGGCCGACGAGACACAGCGGATGATCGAGCGGGTCCGCACCTTCATCGGCTACCGGGAGTACCCGAAGTACGACATCGTCAGCCGCTACTTCGTCTACAAACAGGCCCTGCTGGCGGAGGCCGAACGCCTCGTGCAGGCCGAGGTGCTCTCGGAGAAGGCGGACATCTTCTACCTCACGTTCCAGGAGCTGCACGACGCCGTACTCTCGCACCGGGTGGACGACGGGCTCGTCCGGCAGCGCAAGGAGACGTTCCGGACGTACCAGTCGCTCACACCGTCCCGGGTGCTCACATCGGAGGGTGAGACCGTCAACGGGGCGTACCGGCGCGACGACGTGCCGGACGGCGCCCTGGTGGGACTGCCGGTTTCCGGCGGGATCATCGAGGGGCGGGCCCGCGTCATCCTCGACATGGGGCAGGCCGATCTCGAGCCGGGCGACATCCTGGTCACGGCCTACACGGACCCCAGTTGGTCACCCCTCTTCGTCGGCATCGCCGGCCTCGTGACAGAGGTGGGCGGCCTCATGACCCATGGCGCGGTGATCGCGCGTGAGTACGGCTTGCCGGCCGTCGTGGGCGTCGACCGGGCCACCCGGTTGATCCGCGACGGCCAGCGGATCCGGGTGCACGGCAGCGACGGGTACGTCGAGATCCTGTCCTGACCGGGCTGTGCTCGACGGGCCGTGGGGGACGGGCCGTGGGGCGATCGCTAATTCGCTTGCCTCCGCCACGGGTTGACGCTGCACTCTGCTACCGGCACCACCGTCCGTGGTGCCGGTCGCCCGAGGAGGCAGTGGCAGCGATGGAGATACGTCCCACGAGCGACGAGGATCTCGATGTCTTCGTCGACACCGTCCACGCCGCGTTCGGGCGCTTCCCGGAAACCCCGGTCGAGGGTGGCGGGCTCTGGTGGTCGGCGCTCGAAATGGACCGCTGTCTGCTCGCCCTGACGGCGGACGGGCGGCCCGTCGGCACCGCAGGTGCGCACTCCTTCGAACTCACCCTGCCCGGCGAAACCATCGTTCCGGCACCCGGGGTGACCGCCGTCGGCGTCCTGCCCTCGCACCGGCGCCAAGGCGCGCTCAGCGCGATGATGCGGCATCAGCTCGATGAGTTGCGGGCCCGCGGGGAGTTCCTCTCGGTGCTGCTGGCCTCCGAGGCCACGATCTACGGCAGGTTCGGTTACGGACCGGCCACCTACACACAGGAGTTGACGGTTCAGCGTCACCGGGCCGCTTTCGCTCCGGCCCGGGCGCCCGCCGCGGCCGGCGCAGCGGTGACCGGCGCGGACAACGGCTCGATCGAGGTGCTGCGCAGCACCGGGTGCGGCGAAATCCTGGAAGAGGTCTACGACCGGTACCGCCGCGGCCAGCCCGGAGCGCTGTCCCGGCCGCACCGGTGGTGGGCTCTGCGAGCGGGGCAGCCCCCGATCTCTCCGGCGCCGCGCTACGTCGCCGTCCACCGGGACGCCGACGGCGTCCCGGACGGGTACGCCAGTTACTCGCTCGGCGAGCCCGGGACCACACTGACGGTCGACGAGACCATCACCACCGACGCGGCCGTCTTCACGGCCCTGGCCCGGTTCGTGCTCAACCACGACCTGGTCTCGCAGGTCGTGTTCAAGCACGTCCCGCCCGGGCACCAGCTGCGCCGGCAACTCGCGGACTTCCGCGCGGGCAAGGTGAGCGGCGACATGGACTGGCTCTGGGTGCGGCTGCTGGACGTCCCGCGAGCCCTGACCGCGCGCGGCTGGTTCGCTGACGGCGAGCTCGTCCTCGACGTGGAGGACCCGTTCCTCGGCGAGCACGGCCGATATCTGCTGACCGTCCGGGACGGCAAGGCCGACTGCGTCCCGACGGACCGGGAGCCGGACCTGTCCCTGGACGTGAGAGACCTCGGATCGGTCTACCTCGGCGGCACCGCCCCGAGCACGCTCGTACACGCCGGGCACATCCGGGCTCACCACTCGGACGCGGCCACCCTCGCCGACGCCCTCTTCCGCAGCGACCGAGTCCCGCACTGCCTTCACTGGTTCTGAACCCAGCGGCACTGAGGGGTCCCCTCGTGGTGGGAGCCACCCCGGCTGGTCACGAGGATCGCCGGTTTCCCCGCGAGGGGGGTGTTCGATCATCGAGGTGCGGCCCACGGCGAACGCATGGTCGACCCAGGCCTGAGCGTGGACGGGATCGCGTAGTCGTACATCGGTGCGCCCAGCAGAATCACGTCCGCCGACGCGGCTTCGTCGATCGCTTCGCCGTGTCGATGTGTAGCAGCGTGTCCATGACGGTACTCCTGAGGACGGTCGGGCTGCCTCTGCGTGGCGCGCCCGGTGCGATGCCCAAGAGCCTGCTTCCTCACGCTTGGTCGAGGCCCAGTCGATGTGATCCACATCATGGTCGAGCCGGCTCATCAGAACGGCGACGTCCCAGGATTCCGGGAGGCCAGGTGTTCGACGGCTTCGAGCTGACGCGATGCGAGGGGGAGGGGGCCTGGCTGAGGGTCCGTCATGGCGGTGACGGGCCGCCGGTGTTGCTGTTGCACGGTCACCCACGCACCCATGCCACGTGACGTCGCGTGGCTCCCCTGCTGGCCGCCGCCGGCCGTACGGTGGTCTGCCCGGACCTGCGGGGCTACGGGCAGTCGGACAAGCCCGCCTCCGACCCGGAGCACCTTCCCTACTCCAAGCGCGCCACGGCCGGCGACTGTCTGGCGGTCATGCGCCGTCTCGGGCACGAGCGGTTCGCCGTGGTCGGGCACGACAGGGGCGCGTACGTGGCAACTCGACTCGCCCTGGACCATCCGGAGGCCGTCTCCGCCATCAGTGTGCTGGACGCCGTTCCGATCGGGGAGGCCCTGCGCCGCTGCGACGCGACGTTCGCCACGAGTTGGTGGCACTGGTTCTTCCTCGGCCAGACCGACAAGCCCGCCGAACGCGTCATCAACGCAGACCCCGACGCCTGGTACAAGGCCACGAACGAGCAGATGGGCGCCGAAGCGTACGAGGACTTCCGGAGCGCTGTCCATGATCCGGCCACCGTCCACGCCATGTGCGAGGACTACCGTGCCGGCTTCGGTGTCGACCGCGAACATGACGACACCGACCAGCGCGCCGGCCGACGCATCGACTGTCCACTGCAGGTGCTGTGGGCCACCCGCGACGACATGGCCGACCTCTACGGCGACGTCCTGGGCGTGTGGCGCGACTGGGCGGGCTCCCGGCTGGACGGGGCCCGATCGACTCCGGCCATCACATGGCCGAAGAGGCGCCCGAGGCTCTCGCGGCGGCGCTGCTCGACTTCTGGCGCGTCAGGTGATGAGGGCCTGCTCCGTGGTGGGGTGGCAGGGGATGAGGGTGTCGACGCCGACCAGTTGGAGAACACGCAGGACGCTTTCCTGGGCTCCGGCGATGCGCACCCAGCCGTCTGCCCGGCTCAGCTGCTGGTGGGCGGCGACGAAGACGTTGATGCCGCTGGAGTCCATGAACGTCACGCCGCTGAGATCCGCCACTATCCGCGGCGGGGCCGCACCGTCCTCGATCAGCAGGGCTTCGCTGAGCACGTCCCGGACGTCGTGGTCGATCTCGCCCCGGAGCGTGACGACACGGACGCCGCCGGTCATGTGGTGTTCGGCGTGGAGCCGGCTCGGCCGGTCCGCTTCCTCGAGCTGGGACACCGTCTCCTCAATTGTGCTTAGGCTTGCCCGGTCAGAATGTGCGCAGTCGATTGTGCCCCACCGCCCCGGCCGAGTGCACCCGCGCGGCTGTGCCGAACAGCACTGTTTTGGCATGCAGGGCAGCGAAACGGGTACCGGCGCGCATGAACGGGGAGTGAGGGCGAGGCCAGTGAAACCTGATGCCGACGGTGACGGCTGCACTACGCCTGACGAGCATCTCATGCGCGTCGGGTACGCCTTGGACGGAGACGACAGCTGCATCGCGGACGCCCGCCGTCACGCCGCCGCCTTCCTCGACCGGGCGAGCGCAGAGCAGCACCTCCCCGTCTCCGCGCGAGCGAGGGACCTCACCGCTTTGGTGGTCAGCGAGCTCGTCACCAACACCCGGAAATACGCTCCGGGTCCCGTCCTGCTGGAACTGTGCGTCACCGCCAGCGTCGTGGAAGTGACCGTCTGGGACAGCGCCCCCACCATGCCCGCGGCCCGGGCCGCCGACCCCAACAGGGTCGGACAGCACGGCTTGGAGATCGTGAAGGCCGTGGCCCAGGACTTCACGGTGCGGAGGGAGACGGTGGGCAAGCGCATCACCGCCCGCATCCCCTTGGCCGACGGCCCCGCCCGCCGCTTCTGACGACCGCGCCCAGGGCGCGTCAGGAGACCCACGCCCCGTTGTGCCGATGCCGGTCCAACCCCACAGCCGAGAACTCGTCCTCGGCCGGGCCCGCCACCACCCCCAACCGTCGTAGCGCTTGAGAGACGGGACCGCCCGCCGGCGGAAAGGGCTCGCCCTCCGCCACGTGGAGCGGCGCGAGCACGATGGTGCCGGCGTCCCATACGGCAGCCCGCTGCTCGCCGACGCCGCCGAAGTACTCGGCCTCCACGTAGGCCACCGGCCCCTCGGACGACCAGTCGGCGAGCACCTTCTCGAACCCTCTTGGGAGGCGCTGGAATCCCCACGCGCCGTCCCCGCTGCCGTCCGCGACGGCTTCGCACAGTGCGTCTGTCATCGGCATCAACGACAGGCCCTGTCCGATCGACACGAGCCGGGCGGCGGGCAGAGCCCGCGTGACGACATGCAGTATCTCCTGGTCGGCGATCACTGCGTGCAGGTCGTAACTCATCTTCACAGCCTCCTGATTGCACACCTCATCCTGTCGCACCACACGTCGGCCAAAGAGTGCCGCCGGTGTGGTCGAGGACGCGGCGGGCCGTCTCGACCACGAGTGGCCGCCAGGGCGGGGTATCGCGGGCGTATCGAAAGCCGAATACGCCACCGCAACGGCCCTCCGCATGCACTGGAGGCATGACCCACAACGCATCCCTGCCCGCACCGCCTGGCCGCAGGCGCGGCATCGTTCTGCTCGTCCTGGCGATCCTCGGTCTGGCGGGCGCCGTGTTCATCATGCGGCGGCCGCTCATGATGTCAGCTCCGGCGTGCATGGCAGGCCGATGGCACGGCTGCTTCGACACGTTCAATGGTGTCGTGCTCCTCATCCTGGCCGCGCTGCCGTTGGCCGCGCTGGTGGTCTGGGCACTGGCGCGCAGCCGGCGTGCCACCGGTGTCCTGCCGGCATGGCGGAACTCGCTGGCCGAGGTGGGCATGGTCTACGGGACGGTGCCCTTCCTGTGGCTGACCCTGATGCCGGGTGGCGGGGCCGGTACGGTGCCCGCCCGGGTGAGCCTGGTCCCCCCGCGGGACCTGGCCACCATGGGCCCCCTCGGCATCGGTGGCAACCTGCTGGTCTTCGCGGCGCTGGGCTTCTTCTGCGCGTGGAGAACACCGGACCGGCGGTGCCACCGGTACTGGTGCCGACCCTCATCGAACCCTTTCAGCGCGGCACGGAACGCGTACGCGCCGACGAGCACGCCGGCGTGGGGCTCGGCCTGGCCGTCGTGCGCAGCATCGTCCGTGCCCATGACGCGACCCTCGACCTCGTCGCCCGCCCCGCCGGCGGTCTCGTCGCCACGGTCCGGCTTCCCGGCACGTCGTAGCCGGCGGGGTTCGGGCACGCCCCGCGTCGTCAGCTCTCGGAGTCGGAGTCCTCGGTCTGTGCTCCGGCTTCCGGTGCGGCCGCCGGCTGTGTGGCGGGCGCTGTGTAGAAGACGGACCTGCCCTGCTTCGACCGCTCGGCCTGACTCTTGGCCACGAGCCCCTCGAGCGTCACGCGTACCACCTTGGCCGCGATGTCACGGTGGGGGTGGGCCTGGCCGAGCGCCGTGGAGATCTCCGCGGCGGAGCGCGGTTCCTTCTGCACCGCGAGGTGGCGGCGAATGAGCTCGACGAGGGTGGGCTCGCCGGACTTGGCGGTGCCTGCCTTCTTGGCGGTGCCTGCTGACTTGGTGGCACCTGCCGACTTGGCGGTGCCGGCTGCCTTGGTGGCACCTGCTGACGTGGCGGTGGCGGCCGCTTCGGTGGTACCCGCCGACTTCGCGACGGCCGCCGACTTGGCGCTGCCTGTCGTCTTGGCCGCGGACTTCCTGGCTGTCCGCTTCGCCGGCACGGCGGTGGACTTGCGTGCCTTCTGCTTCCCGCCGGCCGCGGCACTGTCCTTCTTCCGCCGCGGAGAGGGCACCACGGCACTCGCGGAGTCGGAGGCGGACTCGGTCGGTGACGTGGTGATGCCGAGTGCCTGGTGCATGCTCACCAGCACGCCGTGGTCGCGCTGCAGAGCGGCAAGCTGCTCCTGCAGCGACGCGATCTCCGCACTGACACGTTCCTGCTCCTTGACGTTCGCGTCGAGGTCGCCGGTCACCTGGGCGATGTACTGAGATGCCAGTTCGGTGGCGGGAGTCGTCGTCTCGGACATGCTGCTTGCCTTTCTTCGGCGTCGGAGGCGTACTGCGGATGACTGCCTGTCTGGGAGCCAGGTCCCGGCGGCCCGGTAGGACGCCGCATGTGCCGCAAGTTGCCTCGGTGTAGCGATGGTACGGACCGACGAAGCATGTTGTTCCCCTTGAGCATCGCCTTTCCTCGACGGGGAGAGGACGCTCCGGTGCCCGGGCCAGGCCGATGAAGACGACAACGGGCTCTGGCGTTCGTTCGTGGCGCCGGAGGCTTCGGTGGCGGCCCAGGACGCCAGCAGGTGCAAGGCCTGTTCGGATGGTGAGCCGGACTCGGCGGTGTAGACGGCCATGGCCGGGCCTGGGTCGGCGGTCGGCTCCAGGCCCTCGAAGGCCAGTGTGAGCTTCTCCCCGACCACCTCGTGCCGGAAGCGTTTGATGCCCCTGCCGTGGCGGTGGACGTTGTGGGCGCCCCCCAGTGGGTGCGCAACTCCGCGCTTCGGGCGGACAGTTCACCGACGAGATCGTGCAGATCCTTGTCTTACGGATTGCGGCCGGCCTCGGTGCGCAGGATGGCAACGGCGCGGTGGGCCGAACCCGTCATCGACGAGCGCTACGACGGCCCCCGCACCCGCAGCAGGTAACCCCGCCGCGCCGGCTGAAGGCGCCGTCTAGGGCTCGTTGCGGTTCACCACCGGACTCCGCCACCACGCGGCACTCGCGTCGCGCAGGGTGTTGGTGCCGCAGTGCACTTCACCCATGCCGAGGTGGTACGTGTACCAGTCGTCGATGTACGACACCTTCATGCCGACCCGCTCGTAGACGGCGGTGACGGCCTCCGTGAAGATGTCCTTGCCGTTGACGACGGGCCCCCACTGGCGTGGCGCGAGGTAGCGGTCGCGCCCCAGGAGCAGGCCGTTGACCGCACCGGGAACGTACGCACCGGTCGTCACCGTCGCCGCAGCCGCGGCCCGCGCGGCGGGGTTCCCGGCGAGCCACTTCTGCTGGCCGTGGTCCCCGAGGCCGTCCACGAGGTCGGAGCCGGCGCCCATACGCGTCAGGCGGGGCACGGGAATCTCCTGCCCCTCGCCGCTCAGAGCCTCTGAGCCCCGGGTGTACAGCGCGGGCACCCGCACGATCTCCTCGTCGGTGACCCTGGTCTCCCGCTTGAGGATCTCCAGGTTGGCCGCGATGCGCCGGGCCGCCATCTCGTTGTCGGCCACGAGGTGACGGGAGGCGAGCGCCTGGTCGATGGTCTCCTTGGGCGCCGGAGTGTCACTGCGGCCCGGAACGGAGAACATCTTCGTGTTGCCGTGGCCGTCGCGCTTGGCGTCGCGCAGCAGCCGCAGCCCCGCCTGCGGGTCGGCGACCCCGATGCGCCAGCCGCGCGGGGTGTCGGCTGGCAGGAACTGCACGAACTCGTCGACGTGTCCCACGCTCAGCCACGAGGTGTCCAGCAGCAGCGGGTCCTGCATCCCCTGGGACTTGAGGAGAGTCCGCATCACCTTCGACGGGCGCGCCCCGCTGTCCTTGCGCTCGCCCATGATGATCCGCCCGGCCGGGAAGGAGCGACCGCCGTGCGCGTAGGGCGGGATGGTCTCCAGGTTTCCCATGGAGTTGAGCGACCAGTCGTCGGGCTCCGCAGGGTCGTTCACCTGCACGACGCCGACGTCCCGGCCGCGCACTCGCTCGAACAGTTCCCGGCCCGCGTCCCGGTCCGGCTGCGCGGAACGCAGCATCACCCGCATCACATGCCGCCGGCCGCCCGGCCCGGTCATGCTGACGTAGGCCGGCTCGACGAAGTCCTGGGCTCAGCGGTCGGCGTATTTCTCGAACGTGATCAACGGCGTGGTGATGCCCGCCTTCTTGACCTCCTTCCCGAGGGCGGTGACGAACTCCCGCTGAAGGCGGCTGTCCGGGCCCTCGCCCTGGACCTCGGACACCATCACCTGCTGCGTGTTCTGCAGGTGATGCTGGGTCAGCAGCGGCGCGACGCGCAGGGTCACCGCGTCGGAGGTGGACGTCCGCCCGGACGTCACGGTCAGCCGGACCACGGCGCGGCCGTCCCACTTCGTGCCGTCCCGCACCACGTCGGTGGCCTCGACGCCGAACTCCACACCCGCACGCAGCTCGGCTGCCGTCAGCCTGGTCGCGGACGTCACGAGGATCCACTTACCCGCGCGCTTGAGGAAGAGGTGCGCGTGCACGCCACCCGTGGCGATCTTCAGCCTGCCCGTGGCGTCCGCGGGGAGGTCCGGCAGGGGCACGGAACGGATCCGGGCGAGGTCGGCGGCGTCCTCGGTGCCGTTGACCTTCGTGTCCGTGCCGTCGTTGCAAGTGGCCAACTTGGCGTCGGACAGCGGTGCGCCACCGGGCCCGCTCACCGGACACCGCTTCGTGTCGTCATCGATGTTGGGCAGATACACAGCCCCACGCTCGACGGACCAGCCGTCCTCGCCGGCGGTGTCGCTGCCACCGGTGACATCGACCCGCCCGTCGCGGTTGACGTCCGCCCGCAGATCCGCGCGCCCGTCGGCGGCGAAGGCGGAGCCGGCCGGCCCGGCCAGCACCGATCCGGCGGCGGCCATGGCCAGGACCACCGACCCGGCCGGGTACAGGCGCGACCGCATACGTCTGGGTGAACGCACAGCACGTTCCTCTCAGTTGGGGGGCTTCGCCCTGCAAGAGGAAGGACGGTGGCTGTGCGTTCACTGTGCGCCGAGAGTTGCTACCTACGATTTTGCCGACAGCACCGTGGTCGAGCCGGTGGCGCGCAGAACCTGTCGCCGGTCAGGCGATGGACGCCGAAATGATGGCGGACACCGCGAGGTTGCAGGAGGCCGTCACCCAGACCGCGGGATGAGGCTCCTCCTCGACCAGCGTCGCGCCCAGACGCCCGGGCGTGACCAGGTCCACCACCAGGAACGCCACCGCCATCATCACCAGTCCCAGCAGACCGAACGCCGCGGTCGAGACCAGTCCCTTGCCGAAGTCCTCGTAGGTCGTCCATATGGACGTGAACACGATGCCGCCGATACCGAGCAGCGCGGAGCTGAGGACCGTGGCGGCGTTGCGATTGCGCTGTTCCCAGATCTGCCGGCCGAGCTTTCCGGGCGTCAGCACGTCGACCAGGACGATGCCGAGGACCAACAGAACCAGCCCCAGACCGCCGTATGCAGTGGCCCGCCCGAGTCCGTTGACGATGTCGCTCATGGGGTTGGCAACTCCGAAGCGTAGAGATCATGAGTGATCGCGGTCAAAGAGAGGCAAAATGTAGCGCACACGCGCCACCCGCCGAACGGCGCCCGGGTCCACCAGGAAGGAACACCGACGACGGCGCGAAGGACACCGACGGCGGCGCGAAAGATCACCGGCGACGGGGAGGGGGGAGGATCGTCGGCGATGGCACGCAAAGGGCGGCGTCCACGGGCGAGGTGATGCGCGTCACTGCCTGACCGCGTTCTCCGGGGCATGCGCGATCATGACGGGATGGACGCTCGCTTCCTCGGCATCACCGAGTTGACCGAAACCCCCACCGTGGCGGTCGTGATCGACGTCATGCGGGCCTTCACGGTCGCTGCCTGGGCCTTCGGGCAGGGTGCGGAAAAGATCGTTCTCGCCGAGTCGCTGGACGAAGCCGTGGCCCTCAAGGCTCGCCACCCGGACTGGGTCGCACTCAAGGACGGCCCGCCGGCGCCCGGGTTCGACACGGTCAACTCGCCGGGCCTGCTGCGGTCGCTCGACCTCACCGGACGGACCGTCGTGCAGAAGACCACGGCAGGGACGGTCGGCGCCCTGGCGGTCAAGGAGGCCTCACTCGTACTGTGCGCCGGCTTCGTCGTGGCGGAGGCAACGGCTCGGCTGCTTCGGACGCGCGCGGGCGGCAGCGTCACGTTCGTGGTCACCGGCGAGGACGGGCAGGCCGACGAGGACCTGGCGTGCGCCGAGTACATCGCTCGGAGAGCCACGGAGGCCCGGACGGACGCGGCCGACTTCCTCCGCCGCGCCGAAGGGGCGCGCGCCGCCGCCGAGCTGGCGGAAGGCGTGCGTCAAGGAGTCCACCCCGACGACGTCGCACTCTGTCTCGAGCTCGACCGGCTCCCCTTCGCCATGGTGGCGTCCCTGGAGGACTCGCTCATGGTGCTCCGTCCCACACGCGAACCCGTGCCGAGCCCGGGGGAGGAGTCCCGATGAGCCGACCCGAGGAACACGAACCCGTCCTCTTCCACACCGAGGGGCGCGCCGCCCGCATCACGCTCAACCGGCCTCGGGCCCTCAACGCCCTCACCCACACCATGGTCCGCCGTATCGACGAGGCGCTCACCGCCTGGGAACGGGACCCTGCCGTGGAGACCGTCGTCATCACCGGCGCGGGGGAGCGCGGCCTGTGCGCCGGCGGTGACATCCGTGCCATCCACGACGACGCCCGTGACGGTGACGGCACGGCCTCCGCCGCGTTCTGGCGCGACGAATACCGCCTCAACGCCCGCATCGCCCGCTGGCCCAAGCCGTACGTCGCCGTGATGGACGGCATCGTGATGGGCGGTGGTGTCGGTGTCTCGGCGCACGGCAGCGTCCGTGTCGTCACCGAGCGGTCCCGGGTCGCCATGCCGGAGACCGGCATCGGTTTCGTGCCGGACGTGGGTGGCACCCACCTGCTCGCCGCGGCCCCGGGAGAACTGGGTACCCACCTCGCCCTGACAGGCGGTCAGATCGGCGCCGCCGACGCGCTGCTGTGCGGGCTCGCCGACCACTACGTGCCGACGGCCGCACTGCCGGAACTCCTGGACGCCCTGGCCGAGTCGCCCGTGGGCGAGGCCCTGGCACGCTATGCACGGACCCCTGAGGGGGGCACACTGGCCGCCCGGCGCGACTGGATCGACGCCTGCTACGCCGCCGACACCGTCGAGGAGATCGTGCGCCGGCTGCTCGCACACGGCGACCCCGCCGTGAAGGAGACCGCGGAAACCCTGCTCGCCAAGTCGCCGACCGCCCTCAAGGTCACCCTCGCCTCCCTGCGCCGCGCCCGGAGGCTCGGCACGCTGGAACTGGTCCTGAACCAGGAGTACCGCGTCTCCTGCGCGGCCCTGGGCACGCCCGACCTGGTGGAAGGAATCCGGGCCCAGGTCGTCGACAAGGACCGTAGGCCGCGCTGGTCACCGAAGACCCTGGGCGAGGTGACCGACGCCGATGTCGAGCGCTTCTTCACCCCGCTCGGTGAGTGGGAACTCGGCCTGTCGCCGCCATGCGCTGAAGGCACATGACTCGTCGGCGATGCCGTGGAACGGACGCGTGATGGGACGCCGGGGCGGCGAAGCCTCCGGCACCCCATCGGCTTCATGAAAGGTCAGAGCATAAGCAGCAGTCGCGTGTTGGGAACGAGCTTCCGGTTGACGCTGGTGCTCTGCACGAAAATGGTGAAGTGGTCGTTGTGGTCAGGCTTGACGCGGACTTCCGTGTCGGGCAGGCCGAGCAGGGATCGGGCCTCGGGTCCCGTATAGACGCGGTCCGTCTTCTTTTCGAGCACCGCGATCTGCTTTTGTGCCTGGACCTTTTCCGACTTGCTGAGCTCGTAGAACGCACCACCGGTCCGGTAGGTGTGCCCGCATTCGACGACCCATTCCTTGATACCCGCATTGCGGGCCACCGGGATCAACTGGTACTTCGACGGGTCGACCGGGGTGAGGCCGGCCGCCTTGATGGTGTCCTCGTTGACCGCTTCCGCCCCCGTGGAGAACACCGCCCGCGATCCACGGATGCCCTGGGTGCGGCCCATCATGAAGTTCTCCGTGGCCTGCCGGATGACCTGCCCGGCCTCCTCCAGGCCCTGCGTGCTGGTGGCGTCCCATATGGCGATGTTGTCCTTGGGGAAGCCGCACTGCATGGCCTCCCGCTTGCCCATCTGGTCGGGCACCAGCACGGCCAGCGTCCAGTTGTCCTGCTGCCGCTCGATCATCTCGGCCACGGCCTGGACCAGTTGGCGTGGATTCCTGACGGGGGCGTCCTCGCAGCGGTGGCTCGCGTTCTCCTGCCCGTCGGTGAGCACGAACGTCAGGAAGCTGTGGTCGCCGTACAGTTGGGCCGTCTGGGCCAGCTCCCGCTGCGACTTCAGTGCGGCCGCCAGAAGGGCCGTCATTCCACCGGTCCGGTAGAGCTGCTTGAGCGACGGCATGCGCAGCACGTCCTTGTCGTAGATGACGCACTCCACCTTGTCGGCGAAGACGTACACCGTGACGCGGGTTTCCTGGTCCAATTCCCTGGAGCGGCGCGCGAGATAGGCGATCTGCTGGTCGGCGACCTCGACGACTTTCCGGCTCAGGTGCGACATCGACGAGCTCGCATCCAGCACTAGAGCAACGTGATTGATGTAGTTCTGGGTTCCGGACATCACAGCTCCCCCTTGTTCCGACTTGATGCTCCGATCCTCTCACCCACCACTGACAATCGATCTTGGTTCCTATGCCGGCCTACGACAGCAGCATGCGCGTCCAGGCGACGGCCAGAAGCCCGCAGACGAGTGTGAACAGGCCCTGCACGACGGCCGTCACGGGCATCCGCAGCCGGGCGTGCACGAAGGCGCCGACAGCCGCCACGGCCGGCGTGCCCCAGATGACGCACCACGCCAGGACGGGGGTGTCGCGAGAGTGCACGCGGCGCGGGGAGTCTGGTGACGGAGCGGTCCCGAGGCCGACCGCGACGAGCAGCAACGCGGCGACGACGACGATGACCGCGTCCGCGACCAGGAGCAGCAGGGCGACGCCGACGTCGATCAGTCGGGAAGGGCGTTCACGCCGGGCAGGCGCCGGGGAGCCCTGGTCGTCCGCGGGCGGAGATGCCATGACCCGACTGCACCACGGAATGACACGTTCGGCACCGCCCGGGACGGCGACCGCCTGACGTCCGGCCCCGGGCCCGCACGCCGTACCGGCCCTGGGCGGACAAGGCCGGTGTCTGGTACCTCGTCGCCGACCACGTCGGCGAACCCCGCCCCTTCCGCACCGACCGCGCGCTGTCCGCCACCGTCCTCGACCAGCCCGCCCGGCACCGCGACGCCTGGAGTTGTCCGGCGTCTGGGAGGCCCTGCGACGCCGTATCGACGGCATTCCCGCCCCACTCGCCGTGACCGCGTCCGCAACGAGGTCCCCCCCCGAGCACCTCCGCCGGGCGCTGGCCCGGAGAGCCGCCGCGATCCTCGCGTCCCACTGACAGCGCGCGTCGGGAGGGGCCTGCCCCATCTGCCGGCCACCGGCGTCTCGGTGAGCTCGCCTGGAGCGGGCGTCCGAGCGGGCGCCGTCGGCCGAAGTGGCGTACGGCGCCCGCTCGCTGTGCTGATCAGTGGTCAGGCCGTGTGCAGCCGAAGCCCGTACCGGTTAAGGATCTCGTTGACGGGCTGGTGCCAGGTCTCCCCGCCGCTGCCGCAGTTGCCCCAGCCGCCGGAAGTGACGCCCTGGGCCTGGTCCCCGCTGATGAAGGAACCGCCCGAGTCACCGGGCTCGGCGCAGACGCTCGTCTTCGTCATCTGGTGGACGGCGCCCTGGCTGTAGTTCACCGTCTCGTTCTTCGCCAGCACGGTGCCGCAGTGCCAGTGCGTGGTGGAACCGGAACGGCAGACGGAGGCGCCCACCGGCGCTTCGGCGGAGCCACGGACGAGCCGGTCGGGAACCGTGCCCCAGCCGAGCACGACCGGCACGGTCCACCAGCCGCTGCCCACGTTCACCCAGGCGTAGTCGTCTCCCGGGAACGACGACCCCTGGAAGTTGCCGATGTACGACCGGTCCCAGCCGTACACCGCCGCACTCGGCGAGCCGCAGTGCCCGGCGGTGACGAAGCCGCCGTGCACGGAAAAGCCGATGGAGCAGCGGACGTTGCCGGTGTAGTACGGGTCGCCGCCCACGGTGCCGGCGGCGAAGGTCCGCGGTGCGGACGGGGTCTCCCGCACCGTGACGGGACCGGCCGCGCGGGCCCGGGTCAGGAAGGCCCGGACATCGTTGTCGTCCCGGTGCGCCGCGACGACGTCCACGACGACCTTGTTGGCCTTCGGGTCCACGTGCCAACTCCCGACTCCGGCGGGCGCGGACAACGCGTCGATACGCTTCTTCGCCGCGTCGAGCTGCCGTGCGCTGAACCGCACGAGCCGCACGGTCGCGCCGGTCGCCCGTACCGCGTCGGCGTGCGCGGCGCGGGTCACGGCGACGGTGAGTCTGCCGCTGCCGGCGTCGTACCAGGAGCCGCCGTAGGCCGAACCGGCGGCGTTCCGCGCCTTGTGCTCGACGGCTGTGGCGGTCTTCTCCGCGGCCAGGCGCGCTACGGCCTCGCCCCGGGTGAGCCCCAAGTCGCGCTGCATCGCGGAGAGGAGGCCCGACGAGGCCGGTGCCTCGGCGGAGCGCGGGGGAACGTCGGCGGCGGAGGCCGGGAGGGTGCTCGCGGTCGCCCAGGTGCCGAGCAGCAGCAGCGCGGACAGTCCGGTGCGCAGAATGGTGGTGCGTCTCAAGGGATGCCCCTTCGTTGTTCCAGCAGGGTGGGGGTGGAACAGCAGAGCTTGAGAGCGCTCTCGGATACGCGCGGCAGAGCCTAGCCCGTGATCATGAAAAGGTCTATGCCTGTGCCCGCGGGTGCTGGTCCGCAACTGACGTACGGCCGACGGGGATTGAGATACCTCGGACCGGCCGGTGGTCGTCGCTCTCCTGCCTGGGGAAGCGCCCCGTCGTATGCGATAGCCGAAGCGCGAGCATCTGTCCCTGCTTTCCATGTTTTGGTCCGGGCGACCGGTTTTCGTCTGTACCTCTGACATCACGCGTCGAGACAAGGGGGGACGCATGCAGCGCGCAAGGCGTTGGGCCGTCACGGTGTTCGCGGGGGCAGGCTCGTTCGTGGTCTGTCTGTGGTCGGCCAGGGCCGCACCCTTCGGTTTCCTGCCCACAGCGGAGGCCGACCGGTGGCTGGTGGCGACGACGTTCGCGACGACGGTGACCACGCTGGTCGGAGCCGCGGCGGCCTGGTGGGCCGGGGACAGGGGCCGATCGGGCACCGACCCCACGGACCACCGCTCCCCGGGGACCTCACGCCCGCCCCGCTCCGCAACCCGGGTGCGGCAGAGCGCGACGGCGTCGGACGCTGCCAGGGTCACGCAGATCGCAGGGCACACCGGACACGCCGGTCCCGAGGAGCGCCCCGACACGGTGACGCAGCGCGCGACGGCGTCGGGCCGGGCCGGCATCACCCAGGTCGGCGGGAGCGACGGCACGAGGGGTCCCGTCCGTGGGGTTCGGTAGGAGCAGGGCCGAGCGGTCCCAGGCCGCCACGGCATCCGGACACGGCCATGTGATCCAGGTCAATGGCGACGGCAACATGGTCTGCGCGTCGGGCCCCGAGCACCCGACGCCGATGCTGCGCCTCCCCGCGGAGCCGACGCACCTGGCCGGCCGGGAGAAGGAAGCCGAGGACGTACTGGCACTGCTGGCCCCCTCGTCCCGGGCGCGTGCCACCCCCGTCGTCTCGGTGCTGTCCGGGCTGCCCGGCATCGGCAAGACCGCCCTGGCCCTCCATGTCGCCCATCAGGCCGTGGCGCGGGGGTGGTTCCCCGGTGGTGCCCTCTTCCTTCACCTGCGGGGCCATGACCCGGCCGGTCCGGTCGGCGCGGAGGAGGCCATCGGCACGCTGGCGCGGGCCCTGTGCGTGGAGGACGCGATGACACCGGACGAGCAGACGGGTCTGTGCCAGGCCGCGCTCAACCGGCTCGCCGACGAGGGCAGGGCCGTCCTGCTGATCGCCGACGACGCGTCCAGCGCCGCGCAGATCGAACGCCTCGTGCCCGCCCGCTCCGCACACCGACTGCTGGTGACCTCCCGACACCTGCTCACCGGGCCCTCGTTCCAGGCTCGGTTGTTCGGCCTGGACGAGCTGGAACCGCGCGGTGCCGCGGACCTGATCGCCGAGGCGCTCAGGCACGCCCGACCCGACGATCCACGGCTGCGGGAGACCGACGCGATCGCCGAACTCGCCGGGCACTGCGGCCACCACCCACTCGCCCTGCAGATCGCCGCTTCCCTGCTCACCACCGACCCCGGCCGGGCCATCGTCGAACTCGTCGCCGAACTCGCCGACGCCCACACCCGCCTGGACGTCCTGCGCTACGAGGACGGTGGGCACACGACAGCGGTCCAGGCGGCGTTCCACCTCTCCTACCAACGCCTGCTGCCGCACCACCGCCAGTTGTTCCGGCAATTCGCGCTGAATCCCGGCCCGGACACCGGCACGGACGCGGCGGCGGCACTCTGGGGACAGCCGCGTGCCCGCACGCGGAACGGACTTGCCGCGCTCGCCCGGGCCGGGCTGCTGGCGGAGCAGCCGGTGGGTTCGGGACGCTGGCGCATGCACGACCTCCTGCGCGTCTACGCGGCCAGGCTGGTCGAAGGCGACAGCGCCACGTGGCGAAACGCCGCCTTCGCCCGTCTGCTGAAACACTGCCAAAAGCTCGTGCAGGCGGCGAACGCACACCTGCACACCATTGACGACGGGCCCTTGCCGGACGACTTCCGGGACCGCGCACACGCCGTGCAATGGCTGGAGGACGAACGGGCCAACCTGATGGCCCTCATCGCCCGGGCCGCGGTGACCGGACACCCCCGCGCGGTATTGGACCTCCAGGAGAAGATGCGCCCGTTCCTGCTCAGCCGACGCAGCTACGCCACCGACGCCGTGACCGTCAGCCAGCTCGCCGTCGACTGTGCCCGCGAGATCGACCACCCGTGTTGTGAGGCCACCGCCCTGAACTACCTCAGTCAGATCCTCCCCGACTGCGGCAGGGTGGAGGAGGCGGTGGAGGCCGCTTCGAAGAGTCTGGACATCAGCCGGTCACGCGGCGACCGGGCGCGCCAGGCCACGGCGTTGACCAGCCTCGGGGCCGCGCTGCAGCGCGCCGAGAGGTTCGAGGACGCCGTCAAGGCCCATACCGAGAGCCTGACCGTCAGCCGGGAACTCGGCGACCAGGGCTGCATCGGCAAGGCGCTCATGGGCCTGGCCGACACACTGCACGAGACACGCCGCTACGACGAAGCCACCGACGTGCTCAACGAATCCGTACGGCACTTCGCCGCGATGGACGACTGGCATGCGGAGGGTCTGCAACTCATGCGGCTCGGGGACACGTTGTTCGCGATGAAGCAGTCCGCCGAAGCCGTCGAGACCGTCCGCCGCGCCCTCGCCCTCTACCAGGAGCGCGGCGACGAGCACCACCAGGCCATCGCACTGCAGAACCTGTGGTCGGTGAGTGACCTGAGCGCGGAGGAGGCGGTGGACAACTACCAGCGGCTCGTGGCCATCTGCCACAAGGTGTGGGACCGCGCGCTGGAGTCCGTGGCGCTGAACGCCCTGGGCGACAGGCTGAAGCAGCTGAACCGGTACGAGGAGGCTGTCGCGGCCTACCGAGAGGCAGCGGCCATCCATGAGGAGCGTGATGAGGAACGCCTGTTGCTCAAGGTGCTGAACAGCCTCGGCATCGCACTGCGTACGGCTGGGCGTATCACGGAGGCCGTCGAGGTGCATGAACGCGAGATCGAGCTGGCCCGGGCTCGCGGCGACATGCACAAGGAGGCCGAGGCCCTGGAACGCCTCGCCACGACGTTGAGATGTGGACGCCGCCGGCTTCAGGCGGTCGAGGCGCGCATCAAGGCGGTCGGCATCTACCGCGAGCAGAACGACACCTGGTGCGAGGACAGAACACTCGCGGACCTCGGTCTACGGGTTCGCGACGCGCCACGAGCCGAGAGGACCAGGGCCGGGTACACCTGGGTCCTGGCCAACGTGCCTTCGAACAACGCGCTTGGCGAAGAGGGCAGGACCTTGGCCGCCCTCATGGTCATGCAGATGCGAGCTGGGCATGTCATCGCCGCGTTCTGGGCGTGGGTGACCATGATCAAGTGCCTGTGCAGACTGCAGGACGAGGGCGTGGACGAGGCTCCATGGCAGTACATCCAGACGGTGACGCAGCTGTCGAAGACATCGCTCCAGGGCGCTCACCCTTTCCGGGCGTTCATCGCCCTGCGGAACAGGTTCCGCCGACCGACCACTTGAAGTACACCTGGCAGCTCTATCGACTCAGCAACTCGGCGACGCGGGCGGCCGTCTTCTCGCCCGCTCGCTGCTTGAGCAGGCCTTCCTTGGCTGCCGCACGGAGTGTGACCGCCGTGCGGTTCCCCGTGCCCCTGATCACCAGCGCGGTGACCACTACGGGGTTCAAGCCACCGGCACCACCACCGGTCACGACACGAATCGTCTTCTGGTCCCCGCCGGGTTCGACATGGGTGGGCCTCCCTGGCCGCCCCACCCCTTCCAGAACCGTGACGACGTGACGCGCGGCATCGTCGAACGGCAACGGGATGACAAGGTCCATCTCATGGACATTCTTCTTCAACAGCCGTGCCACGAGGCCGGTCAAGCGCCCACTGCCCCCGCTCGTGGCACCCAGCGCCGCAAGCTCTTCCACCAGGATCCGATCCTCGCTCTGCTCCACGCGCGTCACTCTTTCACGGCCTGACCTGTCTGTGCCATGACTTGGTCGACGGCCTGAACGGCGTCAGATCACCTGGTCCAACTCGGCCTCCATTTGTGAGGCTTCGACATCACGAGAGACCGCCTGGGCGAGCAGCATCCGCAGCACGAGCACGATGAGTGCGACGCCCAGGATGGCCACCCCGATCCCGCCCATGATGACGGTGACGCCCGGGTCCTCCCGTTGCCCCGGCGCGTTGATGAGGGTGACGGCGAACCAGAGGAGGGCCGCCGTCACAATCGCGCCGATCACGGCGTCGACGTACCGGAAGGCGGCGGGGGAGAAGACGGTCCGGCGCCGCACCATCGTGAGCAGCCGCCCTACGCAGACCGCGGCTACCTGTGCCGCGACCATGCCCAGGATCGTGATCACGCGCAGTGGGGTCAGCGGGAGCGACCCGTCCTCCGGGTCGGTGGCCAACGCCCACACCATCGATGCCTGCACGAACACGGTGCCGACGAGCACCACCCCGAGCACGGCGCGCAGCGCACCCAGTGTCAGTTTCCCCATCGCCCATCCTTCCATCGACGCACGATGGGAATCTATCGAATGTCGATAGATGAAGCAAAGGTTGGGGACGGAGAACGGGGGACAGGTTTCTGTGGACCAGGAGGGCAACCCTTGGGCCGCTTGATCAGTCTGGTGTGCGGAACCAGAAATTCAGCAGTGCTTTCCAGCCAGGAGTCACCTTGAGCCTCGCCGACCGCCACATCACGACCCTCATGCGGCAGATCGCGACCCAGGACACGATCGAGCTCGTCCACCCCTTCGCCGAGTGGCAGACGTTCGGCGCGCTCGCGTACATCGCGGAGTGCTACGGATTCCGGTACGCCGACGTCCGCCTGGTCGGCAAGCACAAGATCGCGCACATCCACCTCGTCCGCGACACGAGCCCCCAGGCGCAGCAGCGCGCGGCGGCCAACACCGCGGCCTTCCCCGACCCCGGCCCCGGACGGCCGGTGCCGGGCATGTACCTGGGCTCGCTCACGCCGGTCCCCGAGGCGCAGGCGGACGTCGACCTGGTCACCACGCTCATCCGCTACGACGCGGCCGGCGCCGCCGCCAACCGCAAGCAGCTGCTGGCCATGGCATGGGCGGGACCACTGCTGTTCCTGCTGCTGGCGCTGCTGACAGGAAAGTACGCCGTCCTCCTGCCCCTCGCCGTCCTCACCCCGGCGTTCCTGCTGGGCGCACTCCGGATCAACTCGACCCGGCGCGCGACACTGGCCGAGCGACTCCTGGCTGCGGGGTGCACGCGGATGCGTGACGAGGCGGGGCGGGAGCGGTTCGTGCGTCCGGTGACCTACGCGGTGTAGTTGACAAGACGACCGCAGAGTGGCGGCGTACGTCCCAAGCCGGTGAGGACCCCGCCCCACGGCACTCGTGACCCTACGCGTCCGTGGTGCGGGAGCGCCGGTCCCCGCGACGTCGCAGATACAGCGGCAGCGCGTACCAGCAGAGGCCGAACCACACCATGACCCCGGCGACGAGCATTTCGGCGAGCACGCCGGGAACGACGAAACGGAGGATCAGCAGGAGCGTGCAGCCGATGGTCAGGGCGAGGAGGACCATGCCGCACATCATCAGACGGCCGGCGGCTTCGACCACCTCGTCCTTCATGCGCTGCCCGGACAGGAACCGGTGGATGGAGACCGGGGCTATGAGCGCTCCGGTGGCCGCTGCCCCGAGCACCACCGTGGTGACGTAGATGGCGCGGTCCAGCGTCTCCAATTCCCTGAACAGCGGGGTGAAGGCCACGCTGAGCAGAAAACCGAAGAGGATCTGCACGCCCGTCTGCGTGACTCGTGTTTCCTGCAGTATCTCGTTCCAGCGCCGGTTGACTCGCTCCCGCGCGGTCTCGGGCTCCTCGGTACCGGGTCTCTCACCCGTGCCGTTGTGCCGCGCGCAGCACGCGCTGCTCTCGCCTTCCGGCTCGACGGGCCGCTCCGTCGTGGTCATGGCATCCTCCCTGTTCCAGAGGATCCGCTTGCCCCGCCGTCACGCATTTCAACCAGGCATTCCTGGGGCGCACGTCGAGGTCACAAGGTGGTGGCTTCCCACTCCCACGGATTGGCGTGGATCTGTGACAGGAGCTGGGAGAAGGCGGTGCCGTCCTGAAGAACGCCGCTGACTTCCGCGGGAATCCGCTTGTCGTTGATCACCGCGGTGGGTGTGCCCGGCCCTTCGGGCTCCTCCGCTCCTCCGGCCCGCTCGTAGGCCTTCTGCGAAGCGGCCACGAAATCGCGGTACTTCATGTTCTGCCGCGTCGAACGCCGTGCTGCGCAGGCCCTCCACCTGGCCCGCCAACTTCAGCAGGTAGGCGTCGGTGTAGCCATCGACGCTCTCTTCGGGCTGGTTGAGGTAGAGCACCTCGTGGTACTCGAGGAACTTGCCCTCCTTCAGCGCCGCGCGCAGTGCGTTGACCGCCTTCTTGGATCCGCTGCCGCCGACCCCGTCGTCGAGGAAGGAGGCCAGGGTGTACTGCGCCGTCGCGGTACGCTCGAGCATCGCCTTCCGCAACTGCGGGCCCCCGCCCGAGGTCTCGAACTGCTCGCAGACGGGGCAGCGCAGGTCCTCGTACAGGTGCACCTTCACCTTCGCGTCGGGATCGCCGACCATGATGGTGGTGCCGTCCTTACCGAGCTTCTCGGGCAGGTCCTCCATGCTCCCGAAAGCGGGCCGCCGCTCGGGCGGCGCCCCTGATGACTGCCCGCAGCCGGCCAGCGCCAGCACCACGGCAGCGCACCACACGACTCGTCTACTCCCACGCACCACGCGTCATCCCCTCCCCGGAAGAGCAGGGTGACTCTAGATCATGAGCGCGAAACTGCTCGGCGGGCCTGTCCACCGGCCGGTCCGGTCAGCGGTCCTGGGACAGTTCCAGGAGCTCGGCGAAGGTTCCGCCGCCGTGGACGAGGTCGTCGTAGCTCCCCTGCTCGGTGATGCGGCCGTGCTCCATCACGATGATGTGGTCGGCGATCCTGGTGTTCTCCAGGCGATGGGTGACCACGATGGTGATGCGGTCGGCGGCGATGGCCTTGATCTGCTCGAAGATGCCGTGTTCGCCGCGCGGATCCATCTGAGAGGTGGGCTCGTCGAGGATCAGCAATTCGGGCTTGCGGTACAGGGCCCGGGAACAGGCGACGCGCTGCCACAGGCCGCCGGAGAGTTCCGATCCACCGAAGATGTCGCGGGCGAGCAGTGTGTCCAGGCCGGCCGGAAGGTCGTCGACGGCCTCACGCAGGCCGGCGGCCTCGACGGCCTCCCACACGGCCGTGTCGTCATGGGTGCGGGGCTGCCCGAGAGTGATGTTTTCCCGGACCCGCAGCGGCCACTGGGCGAAGATCTGCGGCACGAGGCCGGTGTTCGCCCACACGGTGGCGGGGGCGACTTCGGCGAGGTCCAGACCGTTCCAGCAGACCTTGCCCTTGTCCGGCAGGTAGATCCCGGTGATGAGCCGGGTGAGGGTGGACTTGCCGGAGCCGTTCGCACCGACGATCGCCAGGATCTCGCCGCGCCGCAGCCTGAGGGAGACGCCCTCCACGGCGGGTTTGTCCTTGCCCGGGTACTGATAGACGGCTTCCTCGAGTGTGATCTCCTCGATCGGCGCGGTCACGCTGCGGGTGCCGCGTCGGGGAGCGCGGTCCGCGGCGTCGTCGAGGAACGCCTGGGTGTCGCCGAGGTAGAGGCTGGTGTGGAAGACGGCCGCGCCGTTGACGACGACCTGGGACAGGGCTGCGAGCGTCGTCTGTACGGCGACGACGGCGGTGGCGGCGACCGCGAGGTCGATGCGTCCGCTGACGGCGAGCCAGGCCAGCGCCCCCCAGGTGGCGACGAGGAAGAAACCCCCGGCCAGCGAGGACAGCAGGGAGATGCGCAGGGTCCGTGGCGTGGCGGCGAGGGTGCGGCGGTCACACCGGTCCGACAGGGCTCGGTACCAGTAGGTCAGGTAGTCGGTCATCGAGTTGGCGCGGACTTCGTCGCCGTACTTCGAGGTGGTGGCCCACCAGCGCATCATGCCGCGTACGTTGCGGTCGGCCACGTTGGCGTAGTGGGTCTCGTAGTCCACCCGGGCCGTCATGACGGCCCCGACGCCGGCGGGGAGCACGGCGAGCAGCAGCAGCGGCAGCATCAGCACGTTCAGTACCGACAGGACGCTGCCGGCGGTGACCATGCGGATCAGGGCGGACACGAACCGCTGGGCGTCGGTGACCATCACGTGGCTACGGATCACCCCCATCTCGGCGGCTTCCTGACGGTCCGAGAACCCGTCCACGGCATACGCGGCCGCCTCGACCCGGCACACCGCCTCGACCAGGGCGCTGTCCGTCTCCGTCGTCAGCCGGGGGGTGATGCGACGCTCGGCATACGTGGCCACCGACCCCGCGCCTCGGCCGAGCGAGGCGGCCAACGCCAGCACCAGGAGCGCGGGCAGGGCACTGCGCAGCCGATCGGCCACGGTGGCGTCGGCCAGGAGCGACTCCATGGCCTCGGCGGTCGCGGTCAGCAGGACGGCGGCCGAGACACCGGTGATCACCTGGCAGCCCAGCAGGAGCTGCACCGCACGACGGTCGGTCCTCCACGACAACCGGGCGATCCTGAGCAGCACCTTGGGAATGTGTGCGCACATCCGCCCGAAGGACACCTCGGCCAGCGGATTGACCGCGTACTGCCCGCTGTAAGTGATCTCCGCCGGCGGTGGAAACGGCGGCGGCGCGGTGTCCTGCTGCCCGTGAGATTCAGCTGAAGTCAACGTGGCTCCCCTTCGTCGCGGCTGGTCACGTGGCTCAACGACAGCGCCAGATTTTCGAACACCTGTGTTTCGGACGGACCTGGAACCTTGCGGTTGAGCGCCCGGCGGAGCATGCGCAGCGCACCGACCCTTGCCGTGCAACGGGCGTGGCTGCGAGCGAGGGTGGCCAAAACGCCGACGACGCCCTGCGCGCCGCGGCGGCCGGGGCGGCAGTGGGGCAGCGCGTGTCGGGCGCCGCGGGAGGACGGCTCGGGGTGCCGGCTGCTCGGCCGGGCGGTGGGTGTTCCGGCGCCCCGCTCCCCGTAGCCTCTTCTCCGTGCCGTCCTCCCGTCTCCACCGCGTCGCCGTCCTCGTGCTCGAGGGTGCCAAGCCGCTCGATGTCGGCATTCCCGCGCAGGTCTTCACGACCCGCGCGAGCATGCCGTACGAGATGCGGGTGTGCGGGGCGATGCCCGGTCTGGTGACCGGGGGCGACGGACTCGCGTATCACGTCGCCCACGGACTGGACGCGCTGGCGTGGGCCGACATCGTCTTCGTCCCCGGCTACCGGCACCCGGACCTCGAGGACCCGCCACCACCCGTGGTCGACGCGCTGATCGCCGCCCACGCGCGCGGTGCGCGGCTGGCCGCCATCTCCACCGGGGCTTTCGCGCTCGCCGCGACGGGCCTGCTCGACGGCAGGCGCGCCACGACGCACTGGCACTACACGCGGGCCCTCACGGCCAGGTACCCGCGCATCCAGGTCGACGAGAACGTGCTGTTCGTCGATGAGGGCAGCGTGCTCACCTCGGCGGGCGCCGCCTCCGGCATCGACCTGTGCCTGCACATCCTGCGCGGCGACCTGGGAGTGGCCGCCTCCAACCACGCGGCCCGCCGTCTGGTCGCGGCCCCCTACCGCAGCGGCGGCCAGGCCCAGTACGTGCCGCGCAGCGTGCCCGAGCCGCTCGGAGAGCGCTTCGGCGCCACCCGCGAGTGGGCGCTGCACCGGCTCGGCGAGCCACTCTCCCTCGACCTGCTGGCGCGCCGGGCCGGGGTCTCGGCGCGCACGTTCTCCCGGCGTTTCGTCGAGGAGACCGGCTACACACCGATGCAGTGGGTGATGCGCGCCCGCATCGACCGGGCCCGGGAACTGCTGGAGCGCTCCGAGCGCAGCGTCGAACAGATCGCCGCCGACGTCGGGCTCGGTACGGGCGCGAACCTGCGCCTGCACTTCCAGCACATCCTGGGCACCACACCGAGCGAGTACCGGCGCACCTTCACCCGGGGCGAGTAGCGGTGGCGGGGTCCGTATCGGGATCCGAGGTCCGAGCGGGAGCTTTGGCGGGATCCTTTTGAACCGTGGCGATCGCGCCACTGTCGGCGGCGTGAGCGGCGAGCGAGCCTGGTGGCGATACCGAAGGGACATCACTCATGACTCGCATCGCCATCAACGGATTCGGCCGCATCGGGCGCAATGTGCTGCGCGCCCTGCTGGAGCGCGACAGCGCCCTCGAGATCGTCGCCGTCAACGACCTCACCGAGCCCGCCACGCTCGCGCGCCTGCTCGCCTACGACTCGACGGCCGGCCGCCTCGGGCGTCCGGTGACCGTGGAGGGGGATGTCCTCGTCGTCGACGGCCGCCGGATCAAGGTGCTGGCCGAGCGTGACCCGGCGCAGCTGCCCTGGGCGGAACTGGGCGTCGACATCGTCCTGGAAGCCACCGGCCGCTTCACCTCGGCCAAGGCCGCCCGCGCCCACCTCGACGCGGGCGCGCGCAAGGTGCTGGTCAGCGCGCCGTCGGACGGCGCCGACGTCACCCTCGCCTTCGGGGTCAACACCGACTCCTACGACCGGGACCTGCACACAATCGTCTCCAACGCCTCCTGCACCACCAACGCGCTCGCCCCGCTGGCGAAGGTGCTCGACGACCTCGCCGGTATCGAGCACGGATTCATGACGACCGTGCACGCCTACACGCAGGAGCAGAACCTGCAGGACGGTCCGCACCGCGACGCCCGTCGCGCCCGGGCCGCCGGCGTGAACATCGTGCCGACCACGACCGGTGCCGCCAAGGCGATCGGACTGGTCCTGCCCGGCCTGGACGGCAAGCTGTCGGGCGACTCGATCCGCGTGCCGGTGCCGGTCGGATCGATCGTCGAACTCAACACGACGGTCGCCCGCGACGTGACCCGCGACGACGTGCTGGCCGCCTACCGTGCCGCGGCCGAGGGGCCGCTCGCCGGCATCCTCGAATACTCCGAGGACCCGCTGGTCTCCTCGGACATCGTGGGCAACCCCGCCTCGTCCATCTTCGACTCGGCTCTCACCCGCGTCGACGGCCGCCACGTGAAGGTGGTCGCCTGGTACGACAACGAATGGGGCTTCTCCAACCGCGTGATCGACACGCTGCAGCTCCTCGCCGCCGGCTGACGGGACGCCGCAGGGCGGGCATGGCTACGCTGCCGTCCCGCCCACGCGCCTGCTCCCACACCCCCAGCCCGGCAGCGTCAACGCCTCGCCTGTCATTGCCTCCCGAGGGTGACTGGCCCTTCGGTCGTATCCTGGTGAGCGCCTCACCCCGTCAACAGGACGCCCTGGGGCGCAGGTTGGGCAAACACTCCTTTTCCAGACGATTGCGTGATCTGGTGTCCCGCTGTTCGTCCCTGGTTGTCCGTTGTGCGCGTCACCATCGCAGAGCGCCGGTACCGGCGTGGCGGCGGCGCGCAGCCGGCCGAGTACCGCTTGCGGTCGGCGGTGGGCGAAGGGGTCTGGGTGGCGCACAACCGTAGAGACTGCCGATTCGAGCAGGCCCAGCTGGTGTTCCGGGGCTTCGGGTACAACGACGACGCCGGCGCCTGGCGGGTGGGCCATCACCCACGGTTCCTCGCCCACATCACCGGCGACGGACGCGTCGACATCGTCGGCTTCGGCGGCCCGGGCGTGTATGTGGCCCGGAACCTCTTCCGCCGATTCAGGACCCGCTGACCCTCGAAAGGCCCCCGCGGCCCGCCGACCGAACGGCGCCGCCCAGGAGCCGCCTGGTCGATCCCCGCCGCCGCCTCGCGCGCGCGTCCTGCGGCGGGGACTCGACCCGCTGTGACACACGGCACGGATGTGATGCGGAAACGGTGGAATCCAGAGGTGCGGTCAGAAGGTTGGCATATACATCCGACCGTGACCCTGCGAGGAACCCGTGAACCACTCCGCCCCTGAGCAGCCTGCCGACATCGTCGCCCGTCTGCGCGCCACCTTCCGCACCGGACGTACCAAGCCCGTCGAGTGGCGCACGGCCCAGCTGCGCCGACTGCGCGACATGCTCACGGAGAACGGCGCGGACCTGGCCGCAGCCCTCCACGCCGACCTGGGCAAGAGCACCACCGAGGCCTACCGCACCGAGATCGACTTCACCGTCCGTGAGATCGACCACACCCTCGATCACCTCGCGGACTGGCTGCGTCCCGAGCCCGCCCCGACCCCGGCCCACCTCGGCGCGGACGTGACGGTCTGGACGCAGTACGACCCGCTGGGTGTCGTCCTCGTCATCGCGCCCTGGAACTACCCGGCCCAGCTCCTGCTCGCCCCGGTCGTCGGCGCCCTGGCCGCGGGCAATGCGGTGGTCGCCAAGCCGAGCGAGCTGTCCCCGGCCACTTCCGCTGCCCTGGCCCGGCTGCTGCCGGCGTACCTCGACACCGACGCGGTCACCGTGGTGGAGGGGGGCGTTCCCGAGACCACGGCCCTGCTGGCGGAACGTTTCGACCACATCTTCTACACCGGCAACGGCACGGTCGGCCGTATCGTGCTGCGCGCCGCCGCCGAGCACCTCACCCCGGTCACCCTCGAACTCGGCGGCAAGTCACCGGCGTTCGTCGACCGCGACACCGACCTGGCCGTCGTCGCGGAGCGGCTGGCCCACGGCAAGTTCCTCAACGCCGGACAGACCTGCGTCGCCCCCGACTACGTCCTGACCGATCCGGAGACCGCGACGGCCCTGGAGCCGCTGCTCGCGGACGCAGTGAGGGCGCTGTACGGCAGCGACCCGGCCACCTCCGGCGAGTACGGGCGGATCATCAACGAACGGCACTTCGACCGGCTCACCGGCCTGCTCGACTCCGGACGCACCGTCGTGGGCGGCACGAGTGACCGGACGGCGAAGTACCTCGCGCCCACCGTTCTGGCCGACGTCGATCCCGACGCGCCCGTCATGCGGGAGGAGATCTTCGGCCCCATCCTGCCGATCGTGACGGTCCCCGGCCTCGACGAGGCGATCGACTTCATCAACGACCGGGACAAGCCGCTCGCCCTGTACGTCTTCGCCGAGTCCGACGGGACGCGAAGCCGGTTCGCCGCCGAGACCTCCTCGGGCGGCCTCGGCCATGGCCTTCCCCTCGCCCATCTCACCGTCTCCGACCTGCCGTTCGGCGGGGTGGGGGAGAGCGGCATGGGCAACTACCACGGCCGCTACTCCATCGAGACCTTCAGCCACCGCAAGGCGGTCCTGGACAAGCCGCTGCACTGACGCCCACGGCCGGATCCGCCGGGTCAGCCCTCGGCTGCGGCCCGGCGGCCCGGCGGCCCACCGGGTCAGCCCTCGGCTGCGGCCCGGCGGTCCACGGGGTCAGCCCTCGGCCGGGGCGCGCAGCGGCTCACCGACGCTCCGCAGGTGTCGCAGTGCCTCCCGGTGCGAGGCGATCAGCCCCGTCCGGTGGTACGGGATGCCCAGCTCCGCGCAGTACCGCTCGGTGATGACCTGCGCCCTGGCGAGTGCCGGTGTCGGCATGCTGGGGAAGAGGTGGTGCTCGATCTGGTAGTTGAGCCCGCCCATGAAGGCGTCGACCACTGCGCCGCCCCGGACATTGCGCGAGGTGAGGACCTGGCGGCGCAGGAAGTCCAGCCGGGTGCCCTCCTCGATCATCGGCATCCCCTTGTGGTTGGGTGCGAACACCGAACCGAGGTAGATGCCGAAGAGGCCCTGGTGGACCGCCAGGAAGAGCAGCGCCTTGGCGGGGGAGAGGACTGCGAACAGGCCGCCGAAGTACAACGCGAAGTGAGTCATGAGCAGCGTGCACTCCAGCACGGGCCTCTTCACCGACGTACTTTTCAGCGCGCGGAAGCTGCTGAAACTCAGATTCAAGCCCTCCAGGGTCAGCAGCGGGAAGAAGAGCGCGGCCTGATGCTTCCCGATGAAGCGCGGCAAACCCTGGCCGTGCGCGCCTGCCGGCGCGACCAGACGAGAATGTCCGGCGAGACGTCCGGATCCTTGCCTTCGTGATTGGGGTTCGCATGATGCCGGGTGTGCTTGTTCATCCACCACCCGTAGCTCATGCCCAGCAACAGGTCGGCGACCAGCAGCCCCCCTGCCTCACTGGGCCGCCGCCGGGAGAAGACCTGCTGGTGGGCGAGATCGTGCGCAGCCAGTCCGAGCTGCCCGAAGACCACGGCCAGAGCGACGGCGACGAACATCTGACCCCAACTGTCCCCCATCGCGAGAAACGCGCCGACGCATCCCGTCAGGGCGAGGGCGACCAGTCCGAATCGAACCGTGTAATACAGAGGACGGCGCCGGAGAAGCCCGGCCTCGGCTATACGCCGAGACAATTCCGCGAAATCGCTTCCCCTGTTCCGCTCCTGTCGTTCCCCTTGCGTCGACGGGTTCACCGGAAGCGCCATGGATTTGCTCATGGAGCTCAGTATTCAGATCATTCTCCGGCGGCAGAATGACGTTCACCCCCCGGCCGAGGTGGAGTTGACGCCACCATGAACCGGGGGGAACACCGCATCCGGGAGGCCCTCAGCCGGTCAGGTGGGCGATCACCGAGCCCATCGCACGCCGCAGGGCCGGCCGTGTCTCCTCCGGTGGGTCGATGGTCTCGAACCCATGGTGGCCGTTGGGGACATCGACCAACTCCAGCCGCGCTGCGCTCCCCTTGGCCGCGCTCACGAACGCATCGACGGTCGCGGCGATTTCGGGTGCTTCTCGCCCGGCGCGCAGGAGGACGACGGGCAGGGGCCCCGCCTGATCGACCGCCTTGGCGGGGTGGAAGCGGGTGCCGGACATTCCCCAGGCGGGGAGAGGGGCCAGGACGGGGTAGGAGGCGGCCAGGCAGCGCAGCCAGGCGGGTGGCCGGGCCAGCCAGTCCGTGCTGAGAAGGCCGCCGCCGGAGAAGAACCACAGGGCGATCCGGTCGGCGTCCACCCGGGCGTCGGCCCGCACCAGTTCCACCGCGGCGGCGATGTCCGCGGCGGCGCGGTCGTAGTCCGCGATGTCGTGCAGACGGTGGTCGAGTGTCACGCCGACCATGCCCTCGGCGGCCGCCAGGCGGGCGTATCCCACCAGGGTCGGCCACTCACGGGGGCGCGGCCGCGCCCCGGCCGGCACAGGTCCGCCGTGCACGAAGACCACGGCCGGTCGCGGGCCGTCACCGTCGGGGACGTACAGATCGACATGCCCGTGGCGGTCGCGGGGCAACTCGGGTACGTCCAGCGGGAACGGGCGCAGGTGGGCCGGCGCCTGCACATCGTTACCGGCCCGCCGCAGACGATGCCCCTGCCCGGCCGCGGCCCCCAGCAGGACCTCCGCCAGTGCGTCGGGGCAGGACAGCATCGGCCAGTGGCCGGTGGGCAGCTCGAAGAAGGTGACCTGAGGTTCGGTGAGGACGGCCAGCGCGGGGTCACCGAAGTCCACGAGCCTCTGCACCAGGTCGATGCGGGCGCCGTTGCTCGCGCACAGCACGCCGGTCACGGGAACCGCGGCCACCGCTCCCGTGAGCCGCAGCGGCTCCAGCAGGGTGCCCAGCGGCTGCGCCGCTGCCAGCGCGGTCAGGCGCTTCAGCGCCGCCTCGCCCACACCGGCGGTACTGCCCCAGCGTCCCCACTCTTCGAGGCCCGGCGGCGCCAGCACGCCCTCGCGCTCACCGGCCTCGGCACGTTCGGTCAACTGCGCGCGCAGAGCCTGGTCCGGAACGGCGGCCAGCGGCGGAACACCGTTCTGCGGCATCCCGCAGTCCAGGTACACGACGCGTGCGACGCGCTCCGCCCGCCGATCGGCGGCGCCGAGCACCGGGTGGATCCCGTAGTCGTGACCGACGAGCACGATCTCCTGCCCGTCCGTCGCCTCCACCGCGTCGATTGCCGCGATCACGTCCTCGATGTGGGTCTCCAGACCGACGTGCGCCGGCGTCGCGGGCCTCGCCGGGTCGATGCCCGTCAGCGGGACGGCGTGCGCCGCGCTGCCCGCCGCGACCAGCCCCTCGGCCGTCTCCTGCCAGACATGGGCCCCGGTGAACACACCCGCCACCATGATGAACACCTGCACAAAGGCCTCCCCGGGATCGTCACATGGCGCCGCGCCGGTCGCGTACGCCGTCCTCCGCGGGCCACGGCAGCTGCCGTTCCCCGCGCACCGGTACCGTAGGAACTCCCCTTAAGGGAGGTTCAACTGTCTACGTCGCACGAGCTGTTGTGGAGCATCGGGGAGCTCGCCGAGCGCGCCGGTGCCACGGTGAAGACCGTCCGCTTCTACTCCGACCAAGGCCTGCTCCCCGAAGCCGCCCGCAGCAGTGGCGGACACCGCCGCTACGGCGCCCAGGCACTGGAACGACTGCAGCTGATCCGCTCGCTGCGCACCCTTGACCTGCCCCTGCCCGAGATACGCCGCGTCCTCGAGGACGACGACGAAGCCGGCCATGTCCTGGAAAACGCCGTCGACAGCCGCCTGCGCGATCTCGGCAGCGAGCTCAAGGCCCTGCGCTGGCGAGAAGCGGCACTCCAACTGGTGCGGGACTGCCCACCGCCCCAACGCGCCGGCCGGCTGCGGCTGCTGGGCACGCTGAACACCCCGCCGAGCACCGCACCACTGGCCAGGTTCTGGCGCACCTGGCTGCCACCGCGGATGCCGCGCCGGGCGACCGCGGCATTCCTGGAGGTGGCCGTCCCCCAGCCGCCCGACGAACCGCACCCGTCCCAGGCACTCGCCTTCGCCCAGCTCCACGCCATGACGACGGCTCCATGCCCAGGAAGCCGACAGCCCCAACCAGAAGTGCACCGAGTAGCGGGCGCCGACGGCGCCGCCCTGCTGTACGCGGGCCTCGTGGAAGCGTTCGAACTCGCCGCCCCGCACCTGCGCAGGGCGCACGACCCGCGCCCGGGTGAGGCCTTGGACGCCTATGTCGCGGCCTACGCGAGCGCCTACCGCAGCCGGGACACCCCCGACTTCCGCCGCCTGCTCGACGCCCGCCTGTCGGCCGATCCGCGCCTGGACCGCTACTGGGAACTCACCGCGATCGTCCTGACTCCGCCGGGCAGCAGCCCGCGGCCGACGCCGGGCTCCGCGGACGACTGGCTGCGCGCGGCACTGCAACGGGACAACGCCGGAGCGGCATGACGGGAGGATCCGCGACAGGCTGCCCGTCTCGTCGCATCACGCCCCCGCCATCCCATGGCCAGGGACGCCGAGGACGTCACGGAGTCACGGACGTCACGGACGTCACGGACGTCACGGACGTCGCCAGGCTACGCCCGGCGACTCTTCGTGCCGGGCACCGCACAAGCCGCCGTCCCGCCCGGCAGTCGCCCGCGGTTGTCGGCCACGAGTCGGTACACGCCATGGGCGACCCAGCGCACGGGCGGCAGGGTGAGGACCGCTCCTGCGACGGACCACACGCCGCCCGCGCTCAGCAGGACCTTCGCCACGGCCTGCGCCCCGCCGTACACCCGACCGGTGGGTGTCACCCACAGGGCTTCGTGGCGGGCCTGCTCCTCAGTGACGCCGAGCGACGCGAGGTCCGCGTGCTGCCATGCCACAACGTCGCAGCGGGGCCGCACCAGCCGCCGGGCGATGCCCACGGACGTGGTGCAGAAGCCGCAGTCCCCGTCGAAGATCAGCACTGGTCGCATCCGCACCCGTCCATCCTGCCGCACCCGCGGCGGCTTCGCCCGGGCCCGAGCCAGTGGGCAGGTGCCCCGATGGTGGAACTGATCAAGGATGGGCAACACTTGATCCGGGGAAACCTTCTTGGGGAAGGCCCGGGGGAGAGGCGGTGAGGACGAGTGGGTGAGCAAGGTGGCCGCGACTGGGTGTGCATGACTCCGGACGACTTCGATCGTGACGCGCCGCCCCGCCCCGAGGTGGACGGACGGATCCCCGCAGAGCTGGACGAGTGCGGTACGGCGCCTCTCTTCGGTGACGATCCGCTTCCGACAGGAAAAGACGGGTCCCCTGCGCGCCCCGTCCAACGTGGGTATCAGGGAAGGTTGTTCTAGGACACCGATCTCGCACTGAACACCAGAGCCGACGGAGCACCGGCAGGAATCCGTGCGGGGAACTCTCAGCCGACCCCCTATCAGGGGGAGCCGAGCAGTGCATCTCGCAGCCCGGCGGCTGCTGGTGACCGCGATGGGCGCGAGACGACGTCTACGTGTCGCCGACGACCGCCGTGCCCGTCGTCGCGGGTCGCCGTACGACCAGGTGGCTCACCTCGTATGACATCGCGGTCGTCTCCGGCTGGGGTGGCGGGTGGTAACGCCCGGCGCACACGGAGAGGTTGACGATGAGGTAGGCGTGCCAGTTGCGTCCCACGCCTCGTCCGTCGGCGAAGACCCGCCTGCCGTTGAGCCACCATTCCACCGACCGGGAGCCGAACACGGTGCGCAGGTTCACCTGTGCGCCCGGTCGGACCGCCTCGTCCTGGTGGTAACGGTTCGTACCGCGCACGTGGTTCGTGAATTCGAGGAGGTCCGGGTTGTCCGCGTGGTACTCGAAGACGTCGATCTCCTGATCGCCGTCCCGCCAGGTCCAGATTGCGGGCCAAGCGCCGATCTCCTGGGGAAGCCGTACCTGGGGCGGACGGTGAATCCCTCCTCGCTTCCCTCGGTGGTGAGCAGCCCGGTGTTCCACCGGCCGTCCGGCCGTCGCCTGGCGCGGAAGACGCCTGTCCGGCTGTACGCGGGGTCGGAGACCAAGTAGTCGAGCTTGTCATCGCGCGGATTGACCGGGCCTCCGCCGGGATAGGCCCATGAACGACCCGCGACTCATTGGGTGGTGGAGGTGAAGTCGGCCGTGAAGACGACCGGGACGGAAAGCGGTACGCCGAGAGCCGGAATCGGGCTGTCCGGTAAGGGTTCGGTCATACCGAATGTCTCACCGGCTGAAGGCCGACTATTCATCCCGGCCACGACTTACGGCATCCCTTGACCCTTTCAGGTGAAGCAGGCAGCACAGTGGCGCGGCAATGCCGAGGCAGCTGGCTCGGCCCGGCGTAGTCGCACTCCAGTAGTTCCTCGGGCACGATCGCGTACCCGAGATTGGTCAAAGTCCCGCAGACCTTGTTCAGATCCGCAGCGTCCAACTCGCCCTCTGCTTGTGCTTCCCCGGTGCCGAGGAAGGCGCCAGGATTGTCGGCACAGACCAGCGCCAGGGAGCCGAACTTGCTCATGCAGACGACGATCCGGCTTCCGCACACAGTCGCATCTGCCGGCACGGTGATCCGTCCGTATTCACTGGAATCCTGCGTGTCTCGATCACTGAGACATGGCGTGGCGAAGTCGTCCTCAAGGTGGGCCACGAGGTCGTTGAACAACGCGCCAGTCTCACCAGGGTCGTAGTCCCGGGGCCGCTCCAACCACTCGGGATCATCGAGCTCGCGCAACACGGCCACCAGTTCCGCTTCGTGCTTCGTCACGCCCAGATCTTGGCGGATCAGCAGCAGACCCCGCCAGCCCGACATCACTCATGCCGAACAGCGTCTCGACGACGGAGCCCTCGAAGGCGAATTCACCCTCTGTGACATCCCCGGCACCCTGTGACGCCCGGAATCGCACCGGCCCCGCTGGTCCTGATGGCCCACAACACCATCGACGCCGCCGGCTGCAAGGAGAAGACGCTGCCCGCCAATCCGGGAGCGCACACAGGCGAGGCCGCTTGCATGTACTGGCGTCCCGTGGCTTCTGTTGCGTGGCACGGGGCGGGCTCAGCGCCAGTCGTCGATCACGTAGGCATCCGGGTGGCTGTAGCCGGATTCGTTGGGCTTGTGCATGGTCACGCCTTGTAGCCAGGTACGGAAGCCGCGATCGACCATGCGCCGGTAGGCATCCTGGCGGGCCAGGTTCACTCCGGCGTCCAGTTGCCCCAGACCCTTCTCCGCGGCCAGCTGCTCGCACGCGTCCAGCAGGCGCTCGAACCGGTCCCCGGCGTCCGGGCCGGGCCGCACGGCGCCGAACTTGACGAAGCACACGTCCTCACCGGCCTCCGACCCCGCACCGCAGTGGCAGACGGCCAGACCGTCGAGGTCGGAGCCGGCGCCCTCGAGGAGGACCGTGTCCCCGAGCCCCTGCGCCTGTGTGGCCACGATCTCGCGCTCCAGGCTCAGGCCCTCGTACACGGCCTCCGTCAGGGCGCGGCCGAGGCTCAGTGCGTCGGGCCGCTCGGCGTCGGTCAGCCCGCCGTACAGCACGCGGCCGGGGGCCCCGGCGTCGTGGGCGACCTGCTTCTTCATGATCGCCGTAAGGAATCGGGGCCAGAAACCGTACCGGCGGTAGACCTCGAGGTGCTTGGGGCTGTGCGAGAACGTGAACAGGCCGAGGTGGCGGTTCTCCCAGGTGTCGAAGCAGGCCATGACCGGCTCCATGAGCCGCCTGCCGATGCCCTGGTCCCACAGATCCGGATGTACGGTCAGTGGGCCGAAGAATCCGACGCTGCCCCAGTCGGCGGCGAAGTTCGATCCGACGACCTCGCCCTCGACGGTCGCTGCGAAGGCCGCGTGTGGATCTGCCGCCCAGCGGGTGCGGACGTAGTCGGCGCTCCCGAAAAACGTCTCCGGCTCAGGGGCCCCGAGGAAGGTCCCGAAGGCGACCCTGAAGATCTCGTCGGCCCGGTCCAGGTCCGGCTCGACCAGCGGACGGACCGACACTGAGGCGGAAACTCCCGATCGCTTCGCTGCGGACATGATCGCTCTCCTTTCCGCCCCCCATATCCATCGCACCACGGACATGCGGTGCGGGCGAAGCGACAGGTACGGCGACTCGGCTTCGCCGGGCCCGACCGTCGGCGTACTTCCGCACCCGGGCCGCGCTGCTCACCGGACTCGCCACTCGCCTGGTCCAACTCGACCAGGAGGAGCTGCAATCGACGGCCGACCGTCTCCCGCCCATCCGCACCGCCGAGGAACTGGTGGACGGCTTGGTGCTGCTCACCCGACAGCGACTCACCGGAGAGGGCCGCCGCCGCTCGCTCGCCCGTTACGCCTGCATCATCGAGAGCGTGCGCGACCCCGAGCTGCGCGAGATCCTCGTCCCTCGCGAGAACGCCGGCAGGGAGGCCGTCCGGCTGTTCCTCGTTGGTCGGGGCGGGGCTGATGCCGGGAACCGCACGCACACACTGCTGACTTGCATCGACGGGCTGGTCTTCGACCGACTGGTGAGCGGCGGTGAAGTCCCGCGCGAGCCTCTCGACGACATCGTCGCGGCGGCCCTGCGTCGGTGCCCTGCCCGGTTGGACAAGTAGCCGGCTCGGTGGCCGACTTGGTCTGCCGGTCGCATCCGAGGAAGGGAGCAAGGTCACAAAAGCATATCGGGCATTTGCGGCTTCGATCTTCACGGGAGGAACACAAGGTGGCTAAGTTGGTCACCGTCTGCACGAGTTCCATCGATTGGCAGGTGGTCTCATGCACGCTCGGATGAAAGGAGCGCTGATTCCATGGCGCCGGAACGAACCTCGCGCCCCGGAGTGACCGGCTTCGCGGTCAGGGTCAACTCCCTTGCCCCGGTGGCCCTCACCGCCGAGGTCCGACTCTCGCAGTCTGCTGGTGCCCGCGTTGACGACTGAGAGCGAGGCGCCGAGCCCCGACGAGGTCCGGCGGTATGTCGACAGCCTCTACGACCGGGCCGAGAGCGACACGGGCAGATTCAACGCGACCCGCGCCGCCGCGATCCCGCGTCAGCGGGACACGAGCACCCGGGATCGTTCCCCGGAGGACGCGGAGCCTGCGCTCGCAGGCCTTGCCCGGCAGTGGTTCGACGCCGCCCGGGCCAAGCTGGGCCCGACGGTGTCGGCGTCGCTGCCGGAGAGAAGGTTGCCGGCCGTTCCCGACCGCGCACCGCGGGCGGCGCGCCCCGTGCGCCCGGTCGAACGTCCCGCCGAGCCTCTCGCCCTCGAAGCACCAAGGACGCCCAGGACGCCAGAGGTTCTCGAGGCGCCCACCCGAGTTGCATGGGAGCTGACCGGCGGATCAGCTCAGACACCGCCGACCGCTGCTCTCCCGCAGCTCTCCGGCAGACCATTCGCACCGGGCGCCGCAGGCGAATCCCGACGGGACGAGCACGCCTGGCGTGCCGATGCGCCGCCGGCCTCCGTCGACCCGGTGGCGCCATGGCCGCTGTACGAGCCCGAAGCCTCTCCCGCCCTGGATTCCGGGCCAGTGCTCGCCCCGCAGCCCGTCACGGCGCCGCCCACCGGTCCAGACCTCACCGCTACCTATCCCACCGTTCTGCCGGACCTCACCGCGCCTGCCGCGACGGCACTTGCTCCGGCCCTGCCCGCCGAGCCGACCGGCATACCCGCCCTAGCGGTGCCCACAGCGGATGCCATGTCGGCGGCACACGTCACCTCCGCGGCTTGGGAAACCCCCTCGACCACCGTCACATCAGCGGCTTACGGAGGATCCTGGCAGTCGCCGGACACCACCCACAGAACCCAGGCCGAGCGGGTGATCGCCTTCGCCCGAGCGCAGATCGGACGGCCCTGCGTATGGGGCGCGGTCGGGCCGGGATCGTACGATGCCCCCGGTCTCACCCAGGCCGCGTGGAAGGCCGCGGGCGTCACGCTTCCCCGGACCGCCGAGGCCCAGTGGAGAGCGGGGACGCAGGTCACGCTCGCTGACGTTCAGGTCGGAGACCTGGTCTTCTTCCACGACGACCTCCGCCACGTCGGTATCTGCAGCGGCAACGGCACGATGATTCACGCACCGGGCCCGGGAGCACGCATCTGTGAGGAGTCGGTGTTCTACGCCGGTCAGTCGGCGATCAAGGGTGTGATCCGCCCGGCCTGACGGGGAACGGTCTCGGCACTCAGCCGCCCCGCTACGACCAGGGCAGGACCAGCGCGCCCCACGCCACGACAGGTCCGAGGGCGACGATCCCACCGGTGTAGCCGATGACCTGGCGGTAGAAGCGGCGACCGTCCACCCCGCGGGCGTTGCTGAGGACGAGTGCGCCGTTGGTGGAGAAGGGCGAGGTGTCGACGATCGTCGTGGAGACGGCGAGCGCGGCGATCAGCCCGGCGGCGCTGAGGTGGCTGGAGAGCAGCAGCGGCACGGCGATGGGGATGATCGCCGTGAGGATCGCGGTGGAGGAGGCGAAGGCCGAGGTGATGGCCACGGTGAAGCACAGCAGCAGGGCGACGGCGGCCGGTGCGCCCAAACCCGCCGCATGCTCGGAGATGTTCTCGATGATGCCGGCCTTCTCCAGCATGGCGATGTAGGTCATCATGCCCGCGACCAGCAGCAGGGTGGACCAACTGACCCCGTCCACGGCCTTTTCCTGCCGCCTCATGTCCACCAGGGCCAGCAGCGCTCCGGCCGCGAGAGCCAGGAAGCCGATCTCCAGGTGGAAACCGAGAGCGCCGACGACGAGGGCGACCAGACAGGCGAGGGTGAGCCACTGGCGCCAGTCGGGCCTGCCGGACACGGCGAGGTCCTCGTCCTCGGCCGCTTCCTCGGAGCCCTCGGCCAGCGGGGCGGGGCGCTTGGCGAGCAGCGCGTAGGTGAGTGCCGAGAGCACCAGGTTGATCACGAAGCTGGCGCTGAACAGCGTCACCGCGGAGACCTGCAGTGCGGTCTTGTCGACCAGGCCGAGCACCAGCGCACCGGACACGGCGAGCGGGGAGAAGGCGCCCGCGTGACCGCCGCTGATCACCATCATGCCGACGACCAGCGGATTGAGCTTGTAGCGGTAGGCGAAGTTCATACCGATCGGCGCGAGGATCGCGACCGCGGCCGGAGTGAACGTGCCGAACGCCGTCAGTAGGGCGGCCACCAGGAACAGCACCCACGGGATGAGCGCGACCTTGCCGCGCACCAGCCGCACCCCGGCCGCGACGAGCCAGTCGATGGTGCCGTTGCGCCGGGCGACGGAGAACAGGTAGGTGACCCCGACGATGGTGACGAAGAGCTTCGCCGGGAACCCCCCGAAGATCTCGTCCTCGGTGAGGCCGAGCGAGGCGGTGCCGACCGCGAAGGTGGCGACGAAGGCGAGGATGCCCAGATTGATCGGCAGCACCGTGCCGACCACGAACATCACCAACAGCGCGCCTATGGAGATCACTTCAGCAGACATCTTTGTCCTTGGTGCGATGGGGGAGGGGCGCGCCCCGAGGGCGCGAGGGTATCCCGGTGCGTACGGCTGGGGGACCGGCCGACCGAGGTGATGTCCGTCCCGGTCAGGCGGCTTGTGTGCGGCCTGCTCCCGTGACGTGGAAGCGCCCTGTTTCCGGGACGTAGATACGGGCGTCGGCCAGCAGCCGTGCCGCACGCTGCACGGTCACCCGCCGCGGCAGGCCGTCTCGTACGTCGGTGCAGCGGACCGCGACGATGCCGGCGGGTGTGCCGAGCCGCAGCCACTCGTCGGTCGGGCTGCCCGTGATCCCGCAGACCACGGAGCCATCGACGAGCCCGGCCGCCGCGACGGCGACGGCGGAGGTCAGGCCGATCGCCGGATGCGGGGCGTTCATGCTGAGCATGCGCACCGAGATGTCGTAGTCCTCGCCGGCGACTCGTTCGCCGAGGGTGGTGGTGTACGGCACCGGCGGGCCCACCAGGCCCACCTTGGGCACCGCGTCGCCCGGTTCCTCGCCGGGCTCGAGCAGTCCCATCAGCGGTGCGGCGGTATGGCGCACGGTGCGCAGCCAGGGCACATCCGTGCCGACCCTTTCCAGGGGCTCGGCGCCGGTGCGGCCGGCTTCGAGGGCGTCGACGAGGACGACGGGTGCTCCGGCGTCCACCATGCTCACCCGTACCGGCTCGGCGGCAGCGACCGGAACGTCCTGCGCGGCCCGCCCGGTGGGGAGCAGTGAACCGGTGGTGCCACTGGCCGGATCGCGGAATGTGAGGCCGACGGCGACCCCGCCGGCACGCGTGCCGGGTACGGTCTGGCGGCCGAAGTGGTGTACGACGCCACCGGTGGTGTCCACGAGCCCTTCGAGGACCGCGCCGGTGTTGGTGTTGCGCATCACCACACGCGTCCGGTCACCGGTGATCGCCACCATGCCCTTCGCGACCGCGTACAGGGCGACCCCTGTGGCGCAGTTGCCGCAGTTGCTCGTCCACTCGACCGAGCCGGTGCCGATTCCGACCTGGGCGAAGAGATAGTCCACGTCCACGCCGGGTTCGGGGGAGGCGCCGACAACCGCGGCCTTCGAGGTGGTGGGGGTCGCCCCGCCCACGCCGTCGAGTTCCACGGGATCGGTCGCGCCGTACGCGGAGACCAGCAGCTTCTCCAGTTCGCCACGGCCGGCGGGGACGTCGACCTGATTGAACAGCCAGCACTTACTGGTGCCGCCACGCACCAGGGTCGCGGGAGTGTGCACGTCTGAGGCTCTTCCTTGATGCGACGAGAGGGGAGGGAGGGGCCGAGTCGGTGGTGAAGCGCGCATTGCGGGCCGGTGAACCGCTCGGCGATTGCGGAGACCTTCGCAGAGACGTGACTTCGGAACAATCGCAGTTCGCTTCACATGGGTTTAGCTCAGCTAAAGTCACCGGCATGCTGAACGTGCGCCGACTGCTGCTGCTCACCGAAGCCACCGAACGCGGTTCGCTCACCGCCGCCGCCGAGGCCCTCGGCATGACCACCTCCGCCGCCTCACAGCAGATGTCCCTGCTGGAGCAGGAGGCCGGGCAACCCCTGATCGAGCGGTTGCCGCGCGGTATCCGTCCCACCCCGGCGGGTGCCGCGCTGGCCGAACGCGGTCAGGCGATCCGCCGTGAACTACGCGCCGCGCAGGCCGACTTGGACTCCTTCACCGCCCTCGATCAGGGCACGCTCCGGCTCGGTTCCTTCCCCACGGCCAGCGCATCCCTGCTGCCGCTCGCGCTCACCCGTTTCCGGCGCCGCCACACCGGAATCCGTATCGAGGTACGTGCCGGCGTCCTCGCGGAGCTACGGGAGATGCTGCACACCGGGGAGGTGGAGCAGGGGCTGCTCTGGGACTACGAGTGGAACCGCCTCGACGACCCGGCGCTCTCCCTCACGCACCTCCTGGACGACCCCACGGTGCTGGTGGTCCCCGCGGACTCACCCCTGCGCACCCATCCCGCCGTGCGACTCGGCGACCTCGCCGACCAGGAGTGGATCATCCGCGCCGACAACCACCCTGTCGCCGACGTCCTTCGTCGCAGCTGCCGCCAGGCGGGATTCGAGCCGCGGATCGCCTATTCCTCGCACGACTACCAGGAGGCGCAGGCCATGGTCGCCGCCGGACTCGGGATCGCCCTCGCCCCCCGCCTGGCCCTCACCAGTCGGCGCAGCGACGTACGCCTCCTGCCCTTCGCGTCCGACGTACCGGCCCCCACCCGCCGCATCCTCCTCGCCCGCGCCACCGCCCGCCCCGCCACGCCACCCGCCCAGGCGATGGACCGCGTCCTGCGCGCGGTGGCACAGCGCTTCACCGCGCCCGGTCTGCACCGGGCCCAGCTCGGAGCGGTTCGCCGTGGCTGAGGATGCCTCCGCCTGAACCCCGGATGTGAGCCGGAGTGGCGGGCAATGATCGTCGGTGGCGCCTCATGCGGTACTCGGCATGACAAGCTGTGCTCTCCAACGTCCGAGCCCAGGAGGTCACCATGGCCGCAGAGTCTCCATCACCAGAAGGTTCGGAGTCGGCTGACGCCGAGAGCCCTGCCCTCACGCCCGACGCCGACGGACAATACGATCTGAAGCGCAAGTTCCGTGAGGCCCTGGCCCGCAAGCGCGGTATGCAGGCGGATGCCGCCGACCTCGCCGCCAATCCCCACGCGTCGAAGATCCGTGGCGCGCACGGCCCGGCCGCCAACCAGCGGTCGTTCCGGCGCAAGAGCGGCGGCTGAGCCGAGAACGGCGGCTGAGCCAAGAACGGCTGCTTGACGAGACTCGGCAGGACACGGCCCACCGGCCACACCGACGAGGCGGGCTGTGCCCTGCCGGGTGCGGGCGACCTGGCTGCGAGAGAGAACCTGTCCGGTCCGATCGGCGTCGGATTCGCCCGTGTCCTCGCCCGCTCGTCGGCATCCTGGTCGCTGCGGCCGTGACTCTCCCAGCACGTTCGCGGCCCTCCACGACCGCCTGCGGTCGCCCCGTACACCTCCCATACCGTGGACGGCTACGCCCCCGCCCTGATCTCGGGCGGGGGCGTCCTCCCCGTCGAGCCTTGGGGTCAGTTGGCGTTCACCAGGTCGTGCGCCGGCACGGTGACCGTCCGCTTCCCCGGCTCGCCGCCGAGCACGATCTTCCGCAGGGCGCTGTTGTTGTCGAGGTTGGTTTCCTTCAGCCGCTTCTCGGGGTTGGCCAGCACCTGGATGTAGTAGGTGCCGTTGGGCACCCCGGTGATGTCGAACGACTGGCCCGGCAGGTCCTGGGTGTACGTGTCACCGGATCCGACATCCAGCACCTCGCGGACGGAGATCGAGTTCTCCTCGCCGCAGGCGGTGGCCAGGTCCGTGTTGTACGGGTGCCAGTTGGCGTTCTTCACCGTGTAGTCGATCGCGTCGGTGTTGGCCAGGCAGAACGCTTCCTTGCCGCTGCGCACGGCCTCCTTCTTGTCGGCCTTCAGCAGCCGGTAACTGGCGAAGTCGGTGAAGTGCCAGTGCACGTGCCCCGGGCGCGGGTCCCACTCCATGGTGCCGGTCGGGGTGTAGCCGACCTGCTTGCCCTTGGCGTCGTAGAAGTACTGGAAGGCGTCCATCTTCGCCTTGCCGGGCTTGCGGAACCCGTCCACCACGAGCTGCGCCGGGCCGGCGTTCCAGACGTTGGCGCTGAACGCCAGGTAGTCCTTGCCCGGGACGTCCTCGTCGCCGTCGCTGATGGTGATGCCGTAGGCCGGCAGCGAGCGCAGGTCCGGCTTGGGGACGTCCGGGACGGAGGGCTTGCCGGCGGGCCGCTTCGACAGCGGCTTGAGGGCGGGCGCCTGACGCGAGCCGTCGGTCTGGCCGCCGGCATCCCTGGCCTGCTGAGACAGCGCGGACTGCTTCTTCTTCAGCGCCCAGGGCAGGGCCGGCGGCGCGGCCTTCAGCGGACCGTGGCCCACGTTGTACGAGGGACCCGCACCGCTCGTCACCGGCGCGGCGGCCTCGGCGCGGCTCGGCGCATGCCCCGGCCCGTGCCCGGCGTGCGTGGTCGGAGCCTGATGACCGGCACCGTGCCCGGCGTGCTCGGTCGGAGCCTGATGGCCCGCACCGTGCCCGGCGCCACCGGCCTTCGCGGAACGGGGCGCCGAGCCGGCGGAGCCCCCTTCGCCCTCCTGGCTGCGCTCCACCACGGTCACCTTGACCGTGGCCGCCTTGTCGGTGATGCCGAACAGGTCGCGGTACTTCTTGGCGACACCGACCTTGGCCGTGTACGTACCGGCCGGCAGCTGGACCGGCTCGCTGTAGGAGCCCCCGTAGGTGTTGGCCGCCCAACCCTTCTCCACGCCCCACACGGAGCCGAGGGTGAAGGGGTTGGTGGGGCAGCTCTCCGGATACTTGGAGGTGGAGGGTGCGTCGGGCCGCACTCGGCCGCTGGCGTTGTTCGGACAGAAGCCCTCACTGCGGGTGAGGACCTTCTTGCCGGCCTTGTCGGTGAGGGTGATCTCCGAGAAGCCGGGCAGCCCGGAGAAGTCCTTCACGGTGCCCGTGGGCAGCTTCTTCGCCTTGGGCTTGCCGCCCTCGTACACGGTCTGGGTGACGGCCACCGGGTCCTTGTAGGACTTCCGGGTCACCTTGAGCTCAAGCGGCGTCCCCTCGGCGATGAGGTAGGTGCCGAGGTCCAGGTACACCCCCGGCTCCTCCTTCCAGGAGGTGAGCGTCACCGAATTGGTCGCCGCCACGAGGCTCAGCTCGGGTCCCTTCGCGGCCTTGGCAGGCTCCTGAGCTGCGGCCACGATGCCGGCCGTCACGGCCGTCACGGCGACGGCCGTGGTGCCGGCGAGCAGCGTACGCCGCAGCCGAGCGGTGCGTCTTCTGGTCATGGTTCCCTCGTCCTCCGGTGCTTGGGAAGCAAGCAGGCGGCACGGCGCGTCCGCGAGGTCCGGGCCGGGGCCGTCACGTCAGGGGCGTTTTGCTCCGCCCGCGCTGTGAGAGGACCGGACCGGTTGTGCGGTTGTCCGAAGGACGGAAAGGGGGTGAAGGGTTGGCCGGATGCCGTCGTGGTGACGAGATCCGGCCGTCGGTCAGGCGGGTGTGGGCTGTGTCCGGTCGGGCGTGGGTTCGAGGCGGACGACGATGCCCTTCGACGTGGGCTGGTTGCTGATGTCGGCGACGCTGTCCAGCGGCACCAGGACGTTCGTCTCGGGGTAGTACGCGGCGGCCGAGCCCTTGGCGGCCGGGTAGGGCACGACTTCGAAGTTCGCTGCCCGGCGCTCGGTGCCGTCCGCCCAGACGCTCACCAGGTCGACGCGATCTCCCTGGGCGAGGCCGAGTTCGGTCAGGTCGGCCGGGTTGACGAGCACGACGTGGCGGCTGCCGTGGATGCCGCGGTAGCGGTCGTTGTCGGTGTAGGGGACGGTGTTCCACTGGTCGTGCGAGCGCAGCGTCTGCAGCAGCAGGTGCCCCTCGGGGGCCCGGGGGACAACGCGCTCGTTGCAGGTGAACAGGGCCTTGCCGACCGCGTTCTTGAAGACGCCCTCGTTGACCGGGTTGGGCAGTTGGAAGCCCCCGGGGCGGGTCACCCGTGCGTTGAAGTCGTGGAAGCCCGGCACGATGCGGGAGATGCGGTCGCGGATGGTGCGGTAGTCGCCCTCGAAGTTCTCCCAGGGGATGTCCGCCTTGCCATCCAGGGTGCGGCGGGCGAGCCGGCACAGGATGGCCACCTCGCTGAGCAGCAGCGGGGAGGCCGGCTCCAGGCGGCCCTGGGAGGTGTGCACCTGGCTCATGGAGTTCTCGACGGTGACGAACTGCTCGCCGTTGGCCTGGACGTCACGCTCGGTGCGGCCCAGGGTGGGCAGGATCAACGCGGTGTCGCCGCAGACGGTGTGCGAACGGTTGAGCTTGGTGGAGATGTGGGCGGTCAGCCGGCATGAGCGCATCGCTTCCTCGGTGACGTCGCTGTCGGGCGCGGCGCGGACGAAGTTGCCGGCGAGGGCGAGGAAGACCTTGACGCGGCCTTCGCGCATCGCCTTGATGGCGTTCACCGAGTCCAGGCCGTGCGGGCGCGGCGGGTCGAAGCCGAACTCCTTCTGCAGGGCGTCGAGGAAGGTGTCCGGCATCTGCTCCCAGATGCCCATGGTGCGGTCGCCCTGGACGTTGCTGTGCCCGCGCACCGGGCAGGCGCCGGTGCCTGCGCGCCCCAGATTGCCGCGCAGCATGAGGAAGTTGACGATCTCCCGGACGGTGGGCACGCCGTGCTTGTGCTGGGTGATGCCCATCGCCCAGCAGACGATGACGCGTTCGCTCTTCAGGACCTCGTCCCGGACTTTCTCGATCTCCTCGCGGGTCAGTCCGGTCGCCGTGTGCACGTCGTCCCAGTCGACGGTGCGGGCGTGCCGGGCGAACTCCTCGAAGCCGGTGGTGTGGGCGTCGATGAAGTCGTGGTCCAGGACGGTGCCGGGCCGGGCGTCCTCGGCCTCCAGCAGCAGACGGTTGAGGGCCTGGAACAGGGCGAGGTCGCCGCCGGGCTTGATGTGCAGGAAGCGGTCGGCGATCTGGGTGCCGCGTCCGACGATCCCGCTCGGCTTCTGCGGGTTCTTGAAGCGCCGCAGCCCGGCCTCCGGCAGCGGGTTGACCGCCACGATCCGTCCGCCGCCCCGCTTGGCCTCCTCCAGGGCGGAGAGCTGGCGAGGATGGTTGGAGCCCGGGTTCTGCCCGACCAGGAAGATCAGGTCGGCATGGTGGAGGTCGTCGAGACTGACGGTGCCCTTGCCGGTGCCGAGGGTCTCGCTGAGTGCGAATCCGCTGGACTCGTGGCACATGTTGCTGCAGTCGGGGAGGTTGTTGGTGCCGAAGGCGCGGGCGAAGAGCTGCAGGACGAAGGCTGCCTCGTTGCTGGCGCGGCCGGACGTGTAGAAGACGGCCTCGTCGGGGGAGTCCAGGGCCGTCAGCTCCTGCGCGAGGACGCCCAGGGCGTCGTTCCAGCCGATGGGCTCGTAGTGCCCGGAGCCGGGCCGCTTGATCATCGGCTCGGTGAGCCGGCCCTGCTGGTTGAGCCACATGTCGGAGCGTCCGGCGAGGTCGGAGACGCTGTGCTCACGGAAGAAGTCGGCGGTGATCCGGCGCGTGGTGGCCTCGTCGTTGATGTGCTTGGCGCCGTTCTCGCAGTACTCGTTGCGATGGCGCCGCCCGGGGGCCGGGTCCGCCCAGGCGCAGCCGGGGCAGTCGATCCCGCCCACCTGGTTCATGGCCAGCAGGTCCACCCCGGTCTTGCGCGGGGAGGTCTGCTCCAGGGAGTACTCCAGCGCGTGTACGACCGCGGGGACTCCGGCAGCCCACTTCTTCGGGGATGTCACGGAGAGGCTGGTCTCCGGCTCCTCGCCGGGCGGGTTCTGCATCGGTACGCCTTTCTCTTGCCGTGTCCGGTACGCAGGTCAGCCGACGGGCCACTGGGCCACGCGGCTCCTGGGCGGTTCCGGGTGATCGTGCTGTACGCGACCGTTGCGGATGGTGCCGCGCCAGGCCCCGCCCTCCTGCCCCAGCCCCTCGATGAACCGCTTGAAGTTCACAAGTTCGCCGCGCACCAGCCGGGCGGTCAGCCGGGCGGCCCTGGACGAGCGGGTGAGGATCCTCGCGGCTCCCCGCGGTTGCAGGAGCATCCGTACCGTGATCGCGGTGCCGCCGGACTCCGTCGGCCTGAACTCGACCTCGCCCTGGTGGGAGGGGTGCTGCTCCAGACCGCGCCACGCCAGGTAGGCGTCGGGGTCCTGCTCCACGATCTCGACCGCGAAGCGGTGCCGCAGGGGTCCGTAACCGATGGTCCAGGCGGTCACGGTGGGCCTGACCTGTTCGACGCCCCGCACCACGGTGGAGAAGCGCGGGAAGGTCTTGAACTGCGTCCACTGGTTGTACGCCGTTCGCACCGGCACCGCGACCTCGACCGTCTCTTCGACGTGCGACTCCCGCAGTGGGCGGCGGCGCGTGACGCCGTCGGCGTCGGCGGGCGTCCCCGGCGCGTCCGGCACGGCTCGGTGGGCGTCTTCTTCGTGCGCCATAGCGGTCTCTCTTCCGGTGAGGGACAGGACGTCCGGGCAGCCGGGCCTCCCCTCGTGCGTCAGGGCTTCACTTCCGGTTCCCAGATCGAGCACCTCGAGTCACCCCGGTGGGTTGGCGTCTGCGGAGCAACTATTTCCCATCAAAAGCGACGCATGCATGCGATTCGGGCACCGTGGACAAGCTTCCCCCGCAACGAGCGGTGTGGGGGAGAGGACACGGAGTGGACCAGGCGGCCCACCTCATGGTCAGGCACACTCGGCCCCCAGGCGTGGAAACCCTCCGCTACACTCCGCCGACGCGGCCTCGACGCCGTCCCTGATCCGCGTCGATCCGCGTCGCCGGCTGCCGTGGGGGAGCGGACAGGTGAGGGGAAGCTTTCGGCGCGCCCGCTACTCCGGACAGGTGACCCCCCATGGTTCGACCGGGTGTCGGCCGGAAGCACCTCCCGAGGCCCTCTAGAACCGATGTGTGGTGTTCAACGAAATCGCCGGGTCCGGAATCGCACGGCCCCACGCCGTCATCGCCCCCTCCTCGGCAAACCGGTCCGCCCCTGCCTCGGCCTCCTCGGCACGCCGGACGCGCTCGTGAGCGGGCAGTCGCCATCGCCCGACTTCGTCGAGGGCGCGATGGGCAGCGACTATGCCAGGCACTCGCAAGTGCAGCGAGACGCCGGAAGCAATGGCATGCCCTACCTGCACCGCGCCCTGGAGCAGGTGCCTCTCCCACAGGACGCCTCGCCGTTCCGCGCGGCAGACCTCGGTGCGGCGGCGGGGACCAACTCCATGGAACCTCTGCGCGCCGTGGTCGACGACGTTCGGGCGCGTGCGGGGTACGAGCTGCCCGTGACGGTGGTGCACACCGACATCGCCGGCAACGACTTCAACGCTCTCTTCTCCACCATCCACGGCTCGCCGGACTCGTACGCCCATCGACCAGGCGTCCATGCCTATGCCGCATCAGGGTCGTTCTACGGGCCCCTGTTCCCGCCGGCCGAACTGCATCTGGTCTGGAGCGCCATCGCGGTGCAGTGGCTGTCGCGACTGCCCGTGGTCGCCCAGGACCATATCTACCCCTCACGGGCCGACTCCGACATGCGCCGAGCCCTGCGAGAGCAGTCCCGGAGCGACTGGGAGGTGTTCCTGACCCATCGCGCCGCCGAACTGCGTCCAGGCGGCCGGATGGTCATCCTCGGCGGAGCGGCGGCCGACGACGGTTCCAGCGGCGCCGAAGGTCTGATGGACACGGCGAACGCGGTGTTGGTCGAATTGGTCGAGCAGGGACTTCTGGATGCGGACGAGCATGCCCGCATGATGATCCCCACGTGGAACAGAACCCTGGAGGAGTTCCTCGCCCCCTTGCGAGCCGAGCCGCTGGAACGCGACCTGAGCGTCGAGGAGCACAGTCTTGTCGCCCTGCCCGACATTCTGCTGGAGGAGTATCAGGCGACGCGGGACGCCGAGCACTTCGGAAACCGGGTGGCGGGATTCTTCGAGGCGGCGTTCGGGCCGTCCCTGTTCAGCGCCCTGATTCCCGGCAGCCGGAGTTCTGAGGCGGTCGACGAGGTGATGACCGAGTTCCGGACCCGATTGGCGGCTCGTGCCGCTGCCGACCCGGGAGCCGTCGAGACGCACTGGCACCTGGCTCTCCTCCGTATCGTCCGCCGCTGACGTCGACACAACTGCGGCATCTCGCGGGGCGTTGGACGAGAACCCGGCCCGCGGGGCATCGCCAAGTGGCGTGCCATCAAGCCAAGTTGCGTCCGCTGCCTTCCGGGATCGTTGCCTCGCCCATATCCTCGTGCGGCCGATGTTACCGAGGGTAAGGGGTGGCGATGAGCGGCACCACGCGCAGAGAGTTCCTGGGCACTGCCGCGGCCGTCGGCGGCGGGGTGGCCCTCGTAACACCCGAACGGGTTTCGGCCGATACCGGCTCCGCACCCCAGACCGTTGCGGTCCTGGGCGGCGGCGTCGCCGGGCTCACGGCGGCCCACGAACTCGCCGAGCGCGGCTTCCGGGTCACGGTCTACGAGCGCAAGGCATTGGGCGGCAAGGCCCGCAGCATGGACGTACCGGACAGCGCCACGGGCGGACGAAGCCCCCTGCCGGGCGAGCACGGCTTCCGCTTCATCCCCGGCATCTACCACAACCTGCCCGACACGATGCGGCGCATCCCGTTTCCCGGCAACCCGGGCGGCGTTCACGACAACCTCGTCGCCCCCAAGGAGATGCTGTTCGCCAGGTCGGGAGGCCGCGAGGACATCCGGATCCCGCTGCCCTGGCCCGACACCACCCCGGCCGAACTCACCCCAGACGAAATCCGCCGTGCCCTCACCGCCGTTCTGGACACGGCCTTCAACCTCCCCCTCCACGAGGCTCTCTACTTCGCCAACCGCATCCTGGTCTTCCTCACCAGCTGCGACCAGCGCCGCGACACCGTGTGGGAGCGGACGCCCTGGTGGGACTTCGTGCGGGCCGGACGGATGTCCTACGACTACCAGCGCGTCCTTGCCGTCGGCATCACCCGCAACATCGTGGCCACCAAAGCGGAGGAGGCCAGCACCCGCACGGTCGGCACGCTGCTGGAGGCCTTCGCCTTCAACCTCCTCGGGCGGGGCGCGGACGGACCACTCGACCGGATCCTCAACGCGCCCACCAACGAGGCATGGATCGACCCCTGGGTGACCTACCTGACGTCACTGGGAGTGGAGTTCCGCGTCGGCTGGACCGTACGGGACCTGACGCTGGGGACGGGGGCGATCGCCGGAGCAATCGTGGAGGACCCCTCAGGAGTGCGCCGGACCGTCACCGCCGATCACTACATCTCGGCGATGCCCGTCGAACACGCCCGCCGCACATGGAACTCCGCCGTCCGTGCAGCCGACCCCCAGCTCGCGGAGTGCGACCGGCTGGAGACGGACTGGATGACGGGCATTCAGTTCTATCTGACCGAACGCACGCCGATCGTGCACGGACACCTCGACCTCATCGACTCCCCGTGGTCGCTGACCGCGATCGCCCAGGCCCAGCACTGGCCCGGCCGCGATTTCCCGGCCGACTACGGCGACGGCACGGTGGCGGACTGCCTGTCCGTGGACGTCTCCGAGTGGGACCGCCCGGGCATCCTGTACGGCAAGACGGCCAAGCAATGCACCCGCACCGAAGTGGCACGCGAAGTGTGGGCTCAGCTCAAGGCGTCGCTCAACGACAGCGGCCGTACGGCCCTGAAGGACTCGGTGCTCCACTCCTGGTTCCTCGACCCCGCCGTCGGGGGTCTCGGCACGCCGCATCCCGTCAACGACGAACAACTGCTCATCCACCCGGTGGGCACCTTCCACCACCGCCCGCGGTCGACCACGAAGATCCCCAACCTCTTCCTGGCCGGCGACTACGTGGCCGTGCCCATCGACCTCGCCACCATGGAGGGCGCCAATTCCTCGGCCCGGCAGGCCGTCAACGCCCTGCTGGACCGATCCGGATCCACCGCACGACGCTGCACCGTGACCCCGCTGTACCGCGCCCCGGAGCTGGAGCCCCTCAGGCGCCACGACCGCACCCGCTACCTCCTCGGCCTGCCGAACGCCTTCGACATCGGCTGAAGGCCGTTGCCGGCAGAGAGTTGGGTGACGAACGGCGCTTTGAAATGTTCCCGAGTTGGCCCGCCGTCACGGCGTGATCCGCTACCCCGCTCCTTCGTATGATCATTCCTCGTTGCGAAGAAGCGGGGTGGGCAGTGGCGCGGAACAGAAGGCGCGGCCGGGGGAGAAGACAGGACGGAGAGACGGACGAAGGCTGTTGCGCGGCCACGCTCGACACGCTGACGCACCCGTGCTGCTGCGGCGGTGTGTGGTCACAGGCGGCCGCGCTGTGGCTCACGCTGCTGCGCCCCTCGCTCACCACCGGACACGGCGCCGACCCGGCCGCGCCCCCGCCCCGCGGCCGACTGGCCGCCGCGATGTACCGGTCCGTGCGGCATTACCGCGTGGCGGTCAGCCCGACCCGGCCGCCGTGCTGTCCGTACACCCCGAGCTGTTCCACGTACGCCGTACAGGCGCTCCACCGCCACGGCGCCCTCCGCGGCGGCCGACTGATCCTGGCGCGCCTGCTGCGCTGCCGCCCCGGCGCGGCCCGCCGTCGCGCCTACCAGGACCCGGTACCACCGGCCCGGCCCTGACCACACCCCTCACAATCCCGCGATCTGATTCCACCGCTCGGCGAACTCCACCCGCTCGTCCGGGGTGATGTCCCGCGCGATGGCGAGCCGGCTGCGCATCTCCTCGTCGGGGAAGATCAAAGGGTTCTCGGCGAGGGCGGCGCTCTCCTCGTCCTTGGCGGAGGCCAGGACGTCCTGTGCGGCCGGGACCGGGCAGACGTAGTTGACCCAGGCGGCGAGCTCGGCGGCGACCTCGGGATCGTAGTAATAGTCGATGAGCCGCTCCGCATTCGCCTTGTGGCGGGCGAGGTTGGGAATCATCAGCGACTCGGCCCACAGCTCGGCGCCCTGGTCGGGGACGACGAACTCGATGTCCGGGTCGTCGGCCTGGAGCTGGATCACATCCCCCGAGTACGCCTGGCAGGCCAGGACGTCACCGCTGGACAGGTCCTTGATGTAGTCGTTGCCGGTGAAGCGCCGGATCTGTCCCCCCTTCACCTGCTTTTCCACCTGGTCACAGACGGTGTGGAAGTCGTCGGCCGTCCAGCGGGTGATGTCGACGCCGTTTCCCTGCATCAGCAGTGCGAACGCCTCGTCCAGACCGGACAGCAGTGTGACCCGTCCCTTCAGGTCGCTGGCCCACAAATCCGAGACCTGCCGTATCTCCCGGCCGGTCCTGCGCCGGTTGTACGCGAGACCGGTGATGCCGGACTGCCACGGCACCGTGTACGTGCGGCCGGGGTCGAACGCGGGTGTCCGCAGCTGCGGGTCGAGGTACCGGGTCACGTTCGGCTGCCGGGCCCGGTCCATCTCCTGCACCCAGCCGAGCCGCACGAACCGCGCGCTCATCCAGTCACTGATGACGATCAGGTCGCGGCCGGTGGACTGGTGGTTCATGAGTGCCGGGCTGATCTTGCCGAAGAACTCGTCGTTGTCGTTGATCTCCTCGACGTACTCGACCGAGATCCCCGTGCGCTTCTCGAAGGCCTCCAGTGTGGGCCGCCGTGACGGACGCTCGTCATCGGTGTCGATGTACAGCGGCCAGTTCGCCCAGTTCAGCCGCTTGTCGGTGGAGGACAGATCGGTGGCGGCCCGGTCGCCGGGCCGCACATACGCGGCCGGGACACCACACCCGGCGAGTCCGCCGAGCGCCGCACCGGAGCCCAACGCGCGCAGCAGAGTACGGCGGGAGAGCGGAGGGATCGTCGTCAGGGGCATGGGGGCAGCATGCCGCGCCCCTTCACGACCGAACAATTGACACGGCGTCGAGAAGCCGAGCACGTGTACGGGACACCTTGTCAATCTCCCAGGCGCCAGGGGTGGCGAGATGCGCAGGTTACGGAGTCTCACATTCCTTATAGGGCACCGGATTTGGCAGCATGCCGCATCACCCCCGGGGAAGCCGGAATGTCCCAGAGACCCGCTCTCGACCCCGGAGGAACCATCGATGACCCGACGGAATGCGGCACAGCCATCGGAGCTCGGAACGCTCGAACCCGGTACCAGACAGCGCGCCCAGTTGCCCAGTCGTATCGCCGACATCGCCTGGACCGCACTGTGGGTTCTCGTCGCCCTGTGGGCGGTGTGGGCCTCCGTCGGTGTCGTGCGCGGGGTGACGGCGTGGGGTTACTGCGTCGCAGCCTGGGTGCTGCTGGCCGTCGCCCTGGCCATGCGGGTCGTGGTCGTCCGCCGCCGGGCCCGGACATAGGCAGGGAGGTCGCTCATGGAACGCGTCAACTCCTATCTCGGCAAGCACCTGTGGCTTCAGGTCCTCCTGTCCGTCCTTGCCGCCGGCGCCGTGGTCTGGCTGTTGTTCCCGGAGCGCTCGCCTGTCTCGGTCGTGACCCGTGTGGCTGCCGCGTCCCTCGGGGGTGTCGTCGTTCTGCTGGTCGTACGGAGGAAGGAGAAGCGCGCCGCAGGTGGCTCGGTGGACGACCTCGTGTCGCTGGACAGGATGCTGCGCCGCGGCGAGGTGCCCACCGATCCTCGCGCCCGCCAGGCCATGCGCGACCTGGTCGCTCAACGTCTGCACCGCACCCGCCACCGTGTCGCGGCCCAGATCCTCCTCGCCGTCATGTGGGCCACCCTCGTGGTCCTCATGGCCCTCACCGCGGGCCTACGCCAGACCCTCGGCATGGGCGTGCTCGCCGCGGCCTTCCTGACCTGGCTCGTCCTTTACGGAAACCTCCAGCACCGAAGGCTGCGCACCATGCGCGAGGCGCTTCGGACACGTGACTGATACGGCATGTCCGCTGTGCGCGGCAGTGGAGAGAACCGCCGCACCCACCCCCACCACGGTGCCCTCACGTCCCTGACACCCGCCGGGTGCGAGGGGCGCGGCCGCGTGGAAGCGTTGCGGGACTGTGCCTGTCAGGCCCGACCGGTGATTAGTACATCACAACCGGGTACCCGGCGCCGGATCTCACGGCACCCCCCATGCACATGGCCGCGCTGGCCGTGGCCGGTCGAACGCGGAGGAACGATAGCGATGAGCCAGCCCAATCCCCTCAAGCGGGCGGCGGACAAGGTCACCGAAGCCATCCAGAGCGCGGGCGCTGGACCGGAGGAAGGAATCCCGGGCAAGCCGGCCCCGGAATCCCCCGCTGTCGCGGAGCCCACCGAACCGCGCGAGCCCCTGCCGCCGAAGCCCGACCAGAGCGGCCCGGACACGATGTCGCCCACCGGGCAGGCCACCGGCGCGGCCCAGGCACGCATGGCCCAGTCGGGCGCCTACCTCACCGATGCGCAGGGCACCCGGCTGTACGACACCGATCACTCGCTCAAGGCCGGTCCACGCGGGCCGGTGCTGCTGCAGGACCACCACCTGCGCGAGAAGCTCATGCACTTCGACCACGAGCGCATCCCGGAGCGGGTCGTGCACGCCCGGGGCGCGGCGGCGCACGGCGTCTTCAAGAGCTACGGCTCAGCGGCCGCCGTGTCGAAGGCGGCGTTCCTGGCGCCGGGCGCGGAGACGCCGGTGTTCGTGCGCTTCTCCACGGTGCTGGGCTCCCGGGGCTCCGCCGACACGGTGCGGGACACTCGCGGGTTCGCGACCAAGTTCTACACCGAAGAGGGCGTCTTCGACCTGGTCGGCAACAACATCCCGGTCTTCTTCATCCAGGACGCCATCAAGTTCCCGGACATCATCCACGCCGGCAAACCGCACCCGGACCGGGAGATCCCGCAGGCCCAGAGCGCCCACGACACCTTCTGGGACTTCGTCACGCTGCACACCGAGGCCACCCACCACACCTTGTGGAACATGTCCGACCGGGGCATCCCGCGCTCGTACCGGACGATGGAGGGTTTCGGCGTCCACACCTTCCGCCTGGTGGCCGCCGACGGCTCCACGACGCTGGTGAAGTTCCACTGGAAGCCGAAACTCGGCGTGCACTCCCTGGTGTGGGAGGAGGCGCAGATCGCGGGAGGCGTCGACCCCGACTTCCACCGCCGCGACCTGGCCGACGCCATCGAGGCGGGCGCCTACCCGGAGTGGGAGCTGGGCATCCAGACCTTCCCCGACACCCCCGACCAGACCTTCGAGGGCATCGACCTGCTCGACGCGACCAACCTCGTCCCCGAGGAGCTCGCCCCCGTCCAGCCCGTCGGGCTGCTGACACTGAACCGGAACCCTTCGAACTACTTCGCCGAGACCGAGCAGGTCGCGTTCCACGTCGGTCACCTCGTGCCCGGCATCGACGTCACCGACGACCCACTGCTCGCCGGGCGGCTGTTCTCCTACCTGGACACCCAGATCACCCGGCTGGCCGGCCCGAACTTCTCCCAGATCCCCATCAACCGGCCGCACTCGCCGGTCAACGACATGCTGCGGGACGGTTTCCACCAGGACGCCGTGCACCGGGGTGTGGCGCCGTACCAGCCCAACTCGCTAGACGGCGGCTGCCCGTTCCTGGCCGGGGCGGACACCGGAGCGTTCATCGAGACGCCGGTACGGGTGCCGGAGGCGACGAAGGTCCGGGCGGCCCCCGAGTCGTTCTCCGACCACTTCAGCCAGCCGCGCCGGTTCTGGCTGAGCATGAGCGCGGTGGAGCGGGAACACATCATCGCCGCCTACACCTTCGAGCTCGGCAAGTGCTACGAACAGGCCATCAAGGAGAGGGCCCTGCAGGTCCTGGCCAACATCGACGCCGAGCTGTGTGCGGGCGTGGCCGAGGGCCTGGGGCTGCCGGCGCCTGAGCCGACCGTCCCGCCGGCCGAGGTCGAACCGAGCCCGGCGCTGTCCCAGGTCGGGCAGTCCTGGCCCACGGACGGCCGTCTCATCGGCATCGTGACCGGCCCGGACGGGGACCTGGACGGCGTACGCGCGGTGCGTGAGACCGTGCTCGGCGCGGACATGGTGCCGCTGATCATCGCCCCCACGGGCGGCAAGCTCGGCACCGGCGACGACGCGGTCACCGTCCAGCGGACGTTCGCCACCGCCCGTTCCATCGAGTTCGACGCCCTGCTGGTGGCCGGGTCACCCGCGGCCGGCAGCGACGCCTACGGCTCCCGCGACGCCAAGGCGCAGCCCGCCGGTGCGTTTGGGACGGTCGACCCGAGGGTGAGCCTGCTGCTGTCGGAGGCGTTCCGCCACGGCAAGGCGATCGGCGCCTGGGCGGGCGGCGACGAGGCGCTTCAAGCGTCCGGGATCCCCGCCGACGCGCCGGGCGTCGTGGTCGGACAGAACGGCACCTCCGTGCTGGAGCAGTTGCAGGAGCTGATGTCCAAGCACCGCGTGTGGGAGCGGTTCCGAACGAACGCCTGACGCGGTGACGCGCCGCCCACACCGGCGGCCCGGGCTGCTGCCCCCTGGCGGGCAGCAGCCCACGTGTCGTACTCCGCAGGGCCGGCGGAGGTGAGGGCTCACAAGTTGGTCGGCCCCCCTGATCGTCCGCCGCAGCACGTGAGGCCGGCCACGTCGGCCCAGGCAACCGCGTCATGACACCACCTTCGACTGGTCTTGAGGTGCGTGGTCCGCCCATGTGGTTCGCATCGAAGGACCTGCCTGTCGCCTCGCGGGACGCCCGGCGCTCCCGTAGGGTCTCGATGCCGTACAGCGGAACGCACTGACGACCTTCACGACCGCGCGGGCCATGTGACCGAGGAGCCCTCATGTCAGGACAGTTCGAAGCGATCACCGAGATCGACCGGCCCGTCGAGGAAGTGTTCGAGTACCTCGCCGATGGGCGCAACGATCCGCAGTTCAGCCCCCGTGTGCTGAGGATCGAGCGGCTTCCCGAGACCCCGACCGCCGTGGGAACGGTCTTCCGCAGCACGGTCAAGGACGCCGGGGTGAAGACAGCCAGGGAGTTCCGTGTCACCGAACTCGAAGCCCCTGCGCGGATCCGGTGGACCGAGGCGTCCAAGAACAGCGTGGCCGTGGCCGAGGGCGGTTACGACCTGGAGCCACTGGCCGACGGCAGGACGCGGGTCCGTCTCTACAACGTGCTGGAAGGCCATGGACTGGGCAAGCTGCTGGTCGGTCTGGCGCTCACCGCCGCCCGCAAGGACGCCCCGGCCTTCGGCGCCCGGATCAAGGCAGCGGCCGAGACGGCGATCCAGCCTCGCTGATCAGCTCAGGCCGGTTCGGCGCCAGGGTGGGGCAAGGTCGCGGCGGGGTGCTGCCCGAGCCGTCCCCCCCCCGCGACGCGCCGCGTCAGCGCCCGTGCTGCCGGCGTTCCCAGAACGTATGACCCGGCCAGCGCTGTTCCTGTCCGTAGGTCTCCGCGTGATGCCGCGCGTACGCGCCCGTGATCCGCTCCAGGAACAGGGAGTAGTCCGCGAGGGCGGTCGGCCGGCCGGACAGGCACCGGTCGACGGTCAGGCCGGCGCGGGCTCCGGTGTGGAGGGCGTTGAGGAGGCCCTGGGAGGAGAGCGGGTCGACGGCGAGGGCGGCGTCCCCGGCGGCGATCCATCCGGGACCGGCCGCCGGGTAGAGGCGCAGCCCATGCGCCGAGGTCCAGCGTGGCGCCGGGGCGTCGGCCGGGTCGTAGCCGTCAAGGCGGGTGCGGACGTGGCGGGTGCTCCCGATCGCGTCGAGGAACCCCTCGGCGGTGCGCAGCGCGGAGTCGGTCAGGTCGGTGTCCGTGAGGTGTGCGACCACTCGTCCGGCCGGAACCCTGGCCGTGTACCACCAGCCTCCGGGGACCGCCTCGACGAGCGTACGGAGCTCGGTGTCCTCGGTGCGATGACCGGGAATTCGACGTCGGAACAGGGCGTACACGGCGACCAGCCGGTCCTGTTTGTGGCGTCGGCCCTGCCGACGGCCGATCACGGCACGGCGGCCGGTGGCGTCCACGAGCCAGTCGCAGCGCTCCTCGCCGAGCCGGCCGTCTGCGCGGATCAGTACGCGCCGCTCGTCCGCGTGCGGGGGATGCGGTACGACCTCTGCCCGGCGCAGCTCGGCACCCGCGGCTTCGGCGGCCCCGCGCAGAAACGCGTCGAACCGGGGCCGGTCGAGGTGCCAGCCGTGTCCCTGCGGGTCGTGGAGGTGACTGTGGCCGTGGAGTGCCTCCGATCCCCAGGAGGCATAGGTCCCCACGCACCGCAGATGAGGAGCCGCGGCGAACTCGGGCCACAATCCCAGATCGTGCAGCAGCGGTCTGGCCGCGGGCGGCAGGGTCTCCCCGATCCGGAACGCGGCGGGGCCGGGACCGCCGGTGCTCTTGTCGACGAGCAGGACGCGGCGCCCGGCCCGCGCCAGTACCAGGGCCGCGACGGCGCCCGCCGGGCCGCCACCGGCCACGATCACCTCATGGGTCACCGTTCGTCCGGGAAGCGCGCCACCTTCTCGAAGTAGCCTGCCATCACCTGCTCGTGCGGCACGTCCGTCCGCGCGAGTGCCGCGGCCAGGGCGCTGCCGTCAAGGGACGGGTCCGCCGCCTCCGGCACGTGCAGGCACCGCAGGTTCCGCAGCGCGGGCGGAGGCTGCTCGGGGTGGAAACCCACCGCGGACTCGACGAACATCGTCGCGGGCAGCTCGGGGTCGTCGGCGGCCCCGGTGCGCCGTTCCACGAGGCCCAGCTTGCCGAAGTCCTTGACCATGGCGTTCATCTGCTGGATGCGGTCCGGGGGCAGCCACCTGTCCCACACGGCCCGGCGCTCGAAGGCGGCCCGGCGCTCATCGGCGGGGCTGTCCGGGTCGATCGCCGTCTCGTAGTCCTGCTCGGTCAGCACGTGGTTGGGCACCCGCGCCGGCCAGAACGTGGGCAGGTAGGGGTCGTAACGCGGCCCGTACCCGAGGTAGTAACCGGAGCGGCAGCGGGCGGTGTCGGTCTGCCAGGGCACCGCCATCCACCGCGTGAGGTGGCCAGGGCCCTGCGCGTACAGCGGGCCGTCGACCCCGAGGGCCGTCTGCGGAGTCAGCACCTGGCCGTAGTCGGCTTCGGGGGTGCCGGGATCGCGGTGCCGCACCCGGAAGGGGGCCGAGTACAGCGTGCCGTGGCGCATCGGCCAGGACATCTCGCACCCCGGGTGGAAGGCGTCCGCCAGACAGAACGACAGGGCCGCGCGGTCGAGCATGCCCGGCCGGTCCGCCGGCGGCACCTCGTCGAGACCGGCGGGCGGCACCGCCGCAGGGTCGTAGTCGGCGTCGAAGTCTCCTGCCGCCCACCGGGCCAGGGACCGGTACTGCAACGAAGTCAGCGTCAGGTGCTGCCGCGCGGAGACCGGCCGCACGCTCATCGAGTCGCCGTAGAGCGGTGGCCACGGCACGGGCGAGAGCCCGTCACGGTCGAGGTCCCGCATCGTGGCCCAGATCTGCTGACGCAGCTCCGCGTTGCGGGGCCCGGCCTCGGCCAGCCGGGCGAGCCGCTCCGGTGCCAGGAAGTGCTCACGACCGCCGTGCCCGAACAGGGCGGCGATACCGCGGTTGACCCACTGGAGATCGCACAAGCGCCGCAGGATCGGCAGGACGTCACGGGTGAACGAAACGTTCTCCGGGGGCGGCAGAGATCCGGAGGAGACGAAGACGTCACGCATCAGGTCGTACATGGTGCGCACGGACTTCAGCTCCGGCGCGAAGTTGGGCGGCGCCACCACGACCCACGCCGGTTCGACCGGCACCGGCCGGCCGTCGACGCGCACGCGCGCGGTCACCGGGCCGTCGGAGACATCGTCGTGCCAGCCGTCGTTGTTGGCGAAGTGCGTGGCCTGTGCGTGGTCCACCGAGGCCGAGACCCCGTGCCCGCCGAGGAACACCAGCCGGCCGACGGCGTCCGTGCGCACTTCACCCAGATGAACGGGCTTCCCGAGGAAGCAGCCCGTGTCGAACCGGTACTCGGGCCGGCCCGCGCGGTCCCGGCCACGGATCGAGCGCGGACCGGGGTCGATGACCAGGCGGCCACGCTTCTCGGCGGGCACCTTGGCGTTGCGGGGCGTGCTGTCGGGCGCGGCGGCCGCTTCGGGGATGTCCAGGGCCAGCTGGAACTGGTACCAGGACGCCTTCTTGTTGGCCACGTGCACGGTCCAGTGGATGTCCGCGTTGTCCGCGGTCAGCTCGGCGACCGGTTCCCCGGCGGCGTTGTAGCCGTACACGCGGAAGCGCGCCGCCTGCCGCTTCAGGGCGCCGGTCGCGTCCTTGTACGACCCGGTGGGCAACGGGGGAGGGTCGTCCACCTCGGGCGCGAGGAAGAACTCGTCCGCGCTGTCACCGACCCGCGCCACACCGATGGCGGGATGGATCGCGGCCCGCACGATCCGGGTGTCACGCCCGTGGGGTTCGCCGGACGGCGGCCGTGCCGGTCCGGGTTCCACCACGGGAACGCCGTTCGCGTCGCGGCGCCGTACGGCCGACGCCCTGTACGCGACCTTGCGGGCCTCGGCGATGCTGCCGACGGGCCGGTGCTCGGCCAGGCAGTGCCAGGGGTTGTAGGCCAGGTTCTCGCCGTAGGCGTCCTGGCCTCGCGCCCGGACGTCCTGCTGATGCAGGGTCAGTCGCGCGACGCGCACCGGGGGGCTCAGCGATTCCTCCCAGCGGACGGTGGCACGGTCCAGGGGCATTCGTTCGGGGTCCGTACGGAACTGCACCATCAGGTCGAAGGCGGCCTCACCCGCGGCCAGCCGGTGCCGCAGGTCTCCCCGGAAGAAGGAGGGGTCCTCGTCCTGGGGCGTCGCCTGCGGATCACCGGGCGGGCAGGCAACGGGCACGAGTACGTACTTCACATGGCGGTCGGGCCCGAAGGCGTACGGCAGCACGCCCCAGTACCGGGCTGTCAGCGCGCTCTTTTCGGGCTTGCGCATGGCTTGCAGAATGCCGCGGGTCACCGGGTGGGCGTTCTGGTAGGCGATCGGGTCCTGCTGGAACTCGCACATGTCCCGGGCGGTGTCGACGAAGAACACGTCGTGGTTCTGGAGCACGAGATCCTGGGTGTCCGCCCGGTCCTCGTCCTCCAGCAGCTTCGGGCCGGGAACGCCGAACAGCTTGATGCCCATGCCGAGGGGCCGACGGAGGTCCGGGCGGTCCGGCAGGGTGTCGCTGGAGAAGCGGACCCAGGCGGTCAGACCGCCGGGCTGGTCCTGGGCGGCCCCGAGGAATCCGATGCTCAGCTCCGGCGGCAGCTCGGGGGCGACCGTGAGCACCCCGCGAGCGGTGCCGTGGTACTTGACGAAGACCGGGCGCAGAACGGGGTCCTGCCCCTGGGCGATCCGCTGCCCCATGCGCTTGTCCACGAACTCGGCCACGATGCCGGCGATCGGCTCGGTCGCGCAGTCGGGCAGAGCCTGCGACGAGTTCCGGTGGGGGTCGGCTGTCCCGGTCATGGGCGCGCTCTCCTGCTGGTCGAGCTGATTCGGCGTTCCCTGCTCATAGGTGGAGCAGGACCCGGGAAAATATGCCTAAGTCGCTCGTTCGGCGCAGTGTGCGTCTCACACCTCTCGGTGCCCGGCAGCGTTGCGAACGAACAACGCGTGCAGATCACGCACGGCCCGGGCGACCGATACGGCGTGGCGGCGTTGCAGCACCAGGAGCATGTCGGTTTCGTCCTCGGCGAGTGGCCGTACGGTGACGGTGCCGCGTCGCCCCAGGGGATCGCCGATGACACTGAGGTCGGGCAGCACCGCGGCCTCCAGCCCCTCGGCGACCATCAGCTTGCCCATCTCGGCGCCGTCGGTGGAGTACGAGAAGGTCCCAGGTCGTAGGAGCCCTCTCACGTGGTGAGACGTTCCGGGGAGGGTGTCGCGCGCACTCTTGACGGGGCCTGCTCGCGACACGACACTCCAGTGAGGGAAGTCCTAGTGAATCGGTAGGGAAAGATGGGCTGCACTGTGCTGGACCCCGGCCCTCGGGCTGTCCGCATCGCCGTCCCGATGCTGCCCCTGCTGACGTCCCGCCGCCACATCGACCTTCTGCGCGTGTGCAGTGCGGCGAGTTCCCGGCACGGTGAGCGCATGTCCGCCTGCGCCTGATCCTCACACCAGTACCGCATCACGGCCGTGCCGAAGCCGCCACGAGCCGCCGCCTCCGTATGCCCGTACGTCTGTGACCGAGCACCCAGGGAGACGCATGTCCGCCTCATCTCCGTCAGCCGTGCCGTCCTTCCGGAGCAGGATCGGCTGTGACACGCGCGGCGGCTTCTACGCCGCGCCACAGCGCTACCGGCTCCACCTCTCGCTGTCCTGTCCGCAGTCCTTGCAGATCGCCGTCACGCACAGTCTGCTCGGCCTCGACCGCGTCCTCCCGGTGGCCCTGCTGCCCGCCGTGCCAGACGCTCCCGACGGCGGGCACAGGGCTCTGCGCCCGCTGTACGAAGCCAGTTCGCACCAGTATTCCGGACCGGCCGTGGCGCCGGTCCTGAGTGACAACTGGACGGGAACGATCGTCAGCACCCACACCCCCGACATCCTGCAGGACCTGGCCCGGCGGTTCGACGGACCTGGCCGCGATCTCTACCCCCGCGGTGCCGAAAAGGCCATCGACACCGTCCGGCGGCTCTGCGAGCAGGGCATCACGTGGGCCGCCCAGCGCGCAGGGCAACCAGGTCGGGACTCGGCGGCACGCGATACCGCGCTGGCCACCTTGCTGCGCACGCTCGCCCTGCTGGAGCGGCGGCTCGCAGCCCAGGAGTGCGCGCTGGGCGAGGAACTCACCCTCGCGGACGTCCACTTGTGGGTGTCGCTCGTACAGCTGGACACCGTGCACCGCCATCACCTGGACGCCACCGCGGTGCACCGCATCACAGGACACCGCCACGTGTGGGCGTACGCACGGCGGCTGGCGGCGCACCCCGCCTTCGGTTCCCACCTCGACCTGGACGGCATCGCCCGCAGGCACCACACCCACTGCCGGGGCATGGAGGCCGCGGGGGCGGCGGTACAGATCGTGGACTGGATGGCCCACGCGTCGCGTGATGAGTCCCTGCGACATCCCGGTTGACCGCAGCGGCACGTGGTCCGCCGCGGCCCGCCCATGGATCGTCAGCCGGTGGACCCGGGCTCAGTGCTCACAGAGGGAGAACTCTCGTTCGTAGAGCTGCTCGTTGTGTTCGTCGACGAAGAACTTGCGTTCCTGCATGAGCTGCTCGCGGTAGTTCCTGGCCTGCTCGAGCGTCATGGTCGAGGTGTCGGACCACGGCTGTTGCGGTGGCACGTCAGATGTCGAGACGATCCTTTCCGAGGGGTCGACCAGAAAGAACGCGAGAATCTTGCGGTGCCCCGGGCGGGTGGGGTCGACGAGGCGGAACGGTTCGACCCGGTGCTGCAGGATGTTCGGGAACGCCAGGCAGCGGCCCGCAGGCGTCGATGCCGAACCCAGCATCTGGTTGAGTGCGTCTTCGTCCTCCAGGCCGTACACATCACGGAGACCGTTGTCGTCGTTCTGTTCGTAGTGCGGGTCGTCGAGTGCCGCCCGGAAGCTCAGCCGGCTTTCGGTGATGTTCTCGCTGTCCCAGTAGTAGATGCCGGTGGAGACGATCCGCTCGTTCAACATGCCCTCGACATGCCAGGAACCGCCGGCGTACTCGGGTTTGTCGGGCGTGAGGTGAAGGGTCGCGAGCTTGACGATGACCTGGAGACGCCGGCCGCGCAGATCGACTCGGGCGGATTCATCGGGCAACTCGGGTGCAGTGAAGGCCGGGGCGTCCGGAATGATCGGTCGGCGGTTTTCCCACCACTCGTCCTGGGCGACTTCCCATGCACGGAGGGCCTCTGCGTAGGCGGCCCCGTCATCACCGTATGAGGACTTGTTCGGATACTCCGGCTCCGAGTCGTACCACCCGTAGGGATCGGCCTCGATCCGCGGGGGCCGGGGATGACGCAGATCGGTGAGCACGTTCTCCAGCAGCGGGCGCATACGCGCGAACAAGTCCGGTAGAACGGCGCCCAGTTCGCGATGGGTGTCGGGGTGGACGTTGTTGACGTACGAGCGGAAGGCGACATCGCCGTCGTCACTGACGTCGACGTCCGTGGGCAGCCATTGGAACCTCTCCGAGAACTCGTACTTCGAGTACTGGTTCGTCGGGTTCCGCCAAGCCTGCTCGGGCGCGTCGCTCGCCTCTCTCACCAGGCAGAACAGTGAGGGGTGAACCAAGTCCAGCACCTGGCGGTCGGATCCGGGATGCCAGTCCTGTTCGGCCTCGGGGACCTGTTCCAGAACCTCAACCGCTGTGCACAGTCGCGATCTGAGCTCGTCGTCGACCAGACGGTCCGACTGCCACACCCCGTCGACGGCGGACACCTCGGTTCCGCTCTGCGCGTCCCGCAGCGCGGCATAGTGCACGAGTTCGGCGAGCACGTAACGAACTTGCGCCTCGGTGAGACCCTGGGCGACCGCTTCTCGCGTCCATCTCGCGACGATGTCCGGATCGTTCATCTTCTCTACCCACCCCGGCTTCGCCCGGATGTGCGCGCTGCACTGCATCATCTGGAGTTCCCGCAGCGTTCGGGGTGTGGCGAACGATATCGAACGGGCAGCATGAAAGGGCAACGGAAAGGCAGACAAGCCGGTCAATTCTCTTCGTCCTCGAAGTCGGTGTGCGGTGACGCGAAGAATACGTCAGCAGACTGACACCGCAGCGTTGGCCTTGACGTTTCCGCGGCGTGGGGCGGCCTTGTGTGTTTCCCGGTAGCCGATGAGACGAGCGCCCCGGCTACCGGGCGTCTGACGCCCGATTCTCTTTCGTACTGGTGTGCTCAACTCCGTATGATCTCGCGGCGAGACGGTGCCGCAGTGGCCGAGTGCTCACCCAAGAATCTCGGAGAATCCCATGCATCGTCCTCTCGTCCTTGTCGCTGTCGCTGCGCTGCTGTGCGCCGGCTGCTCCTCGGTCGACGCCGGAAAGCGTGACAAGCCCGCCGCCGCGTCACCGTCTGATGCATCCTCCGATGCCCGCTCTGCCGTGCGAGCAGCCGTGGCGGCTCTTCGGGAAGACAGTGCGGGGTTTCGCCAGGAAGTCGAGCTGGAGGGGGAGGGGCAGGTGTACGGCCTCACCATCGCCGGCGGGTTCGACTTCGCCGCGGACAAGGGTCACCTGGCGGTCGACCTCCCCGGCGGCGCCATCGACCACAGCGAACAGGTCTTCGCCGGCGGCAAGATCTACATCAACGGTGTCCAGGGAATCGGCGAGGACGCCTGGGGTGTCATGCCACGGGACAAGGCGGAGGCCCACTACCTGCTGCGGGCACCGCTCAACGACCCCGAGCATGTCCTGCGGCAAATCGCCGCGATGCGCGAGATCTCCCGGGAGGGCGAGGAGAACATCAGGGGGGTGCACGCCGTGCGCTACCGCGGCATCCTCGACCACCGGACCGTCACCCTGCGCATGGCCCCGGCCGTGCGCACAAGGATGAACCAGGCCCGCGATGTCCTGGGCAGCGACGTCCCGGTCTTCGCAGACGCATGGGTCGACAGCCGGGGACGGCTGGTGCAGGTTGGCATGAGCGTGAACATGTCCGGTGCCCGGTCGGCGCTGACCATGACTCTCTCGGACATAGGCGAGCCGGTCCGCGTGACAGTGCCGCGGGCCGCGGAAACGGTCCCTGTCACCGAGGTCGGCGGCATCCTTAACGGCTGAGCCGGGCAACGGCGGGCAGGGCCTGCGGCGTCGTAGTTGATCCCTATGGGATCCATGGCCTCCGGGTGCCGGTCTTCGACCTGTTTCGGCCGGCGTGCCTCGGGGTGTATCTGGATGTCCTCGAACCCGGCACGGTCCCGCTGGGTGACGCGGTGGCTGCTCTGACCGACGAGCAGGGCCGGATGGTCTGGATCTCCGCAGACGTAAGGCGCACACGTCATACGCGACGCGGTACGACTCCGTCCTGCCAGCGGTAGAGGTCGCGCAGCAGGGAGATCTCCGCGCCGTGATGGATCAACTCCCTGTTGACGTGCAGGATCCTGTTCTCCATGGGAAACCGCTCGGGACCCACCGTGGGCGGGTTCTCCAGGTCGGCGTCCGAGAGTTCGCGGACCCCAGCGTTCCATCTCCCGTACATCTCATCGAGCTGTTTCAGCGCCTCGTCAGCGGACCCCGCGTACGCGAATGTCTCGGAGTCCACGTCCTGGCCGCCGAAGTACCACGCGACCCGATAGCCCAGGCACGAGACGATGATGTGCGCCAGCCGCCAGGCAATCGTGGTCACCGGCGCCGGCGCCGGCTCCGGGCCAGGGGACGCGAAGTCCATCGTCCATTCCCCCGAACCGGCAGATATCGGGGCGGTCGACGTGCCACGTGGCCGGATGCTCCAGCAGCCGCGCACCGGCTCCCAGTGGTACTCCTCATCGGTAAGACCGTCCAGGCGCGGACGCAAGTTCTGGTGCCAGTGCCAGTCCAACTGCTCCGCGAGCCGCTCGCTTCTTGTCATTTCCGCACACTACATACAAACGGAGACCTGGCTGCGCCTTCGCGGCTGCGCAGAGAGGGTTCAGTTGGGGCGCTCGTACTCGTCGACCGCCCCGTCTCCGTTGTCGTCCAACATGCAGTCGTATGCGTCGCCGTAGGTGTCCCGATAGCGCATGCTGCGGACATGGTCACGGAACTCGGCGGGGCGCGCGGCAGCGCTCTGCTGCTCAGACGCCTGCTCAGCCGGACCGAGCAGCGGCGCTCAGCTCGCTGAGGGTGGTCGTGTCCGGCGTCCGCACTCCTTCAGGACGAGCCCGGCGACCCAAAACAGGTCCACTTGAGCAGGTGTCACCATGACACCTCGCGGACGTCGGCCCGGCTCTGCGGCTGGACGGTGGCGGTGATCTCCGACCGGTGGCGGCTCGCCGAGAACGTCACCGTGAGTGTCTGCGCCTGGGTCCGGCTCGTGCTCACTGTGAACCCCTGGTTGGGCACCGCCGAGATCAGGCACACCGCGTCGTCACCGAACCGCACGGTGGCCTTGCCGCCCTCGGACGGCACCGTGTAGACGCCGGCGCCGCCTTCCTGGCACCCCGAGCCGTCCGCGCCCGTCGGCGTCCCCGGGGTACTGGTGCGGCCGGTGGGAGTGGGCGTGGGCGTCGGGCTGGGATCGGTCGCCGGCTCGCTGCTCCGGGGCGGCGGGCTGGGCCTGCGGCTGCTCACCGACGGACTCGGAGAGGGCTTCGCGGTGGTGGGGCTGGGCCGCGGGGGCTTCAGGGGCTTGCTCGGAGCGGACTGCGCGACCGGCGCGGTCGGCCTGGTCGACCCCACCACGAAGTGAATCGTGAGGATGACAGCGGTGACACTGGCTGCCGTGCAGGCCAGCCAGATGATCAGGTAGCGCAGGAGACGGGACACGACACCATAGTGACGGACCGGCTAACGTGCCTGCTCATGGCCTCCGTACTTGTCGTCGAGGACGACCCCGTCATCCGGGCCGCGCTGATCGAGGTCCTGACCGGGCACGGCTACGCGGTCAGGACCACCCACCAGGGTTTTGAGGCGCTGCGCGAGATCACCCAGAATCCGCCGGACATCGTGGTGCTGGACCTGGGACTGCCCGACCTCGACGGCCTGGACGTACTGCGTATGATCCGGGGCATTTCCCGCGTACCGGTCCTGGTCGCCACCGCCCGTGACGACGAGAACGAGATCATCCGGCTGCTCAACGCGGGGGCCGACGACTACCTGGTCAAGCCGTTCTCCGGCGGCCAACTCGCCGCCCGGCTCGCCGCCGTGCTGCGCCGATCCGTGCCCGCCGACGTACAGGCGGCCCGGCGGCCCGTCCTGCAGGTGGCAGACCTGCGCATCGACCCGACCGCGCGCACCGCGCACCTGGCCGGCCGGGAACTTCTCCTGACCCGCCGAGAGTTCGATCTGCTCGCCTACCTCGCCGCCCACGCCGACCAGGTCGTCACCCGACAGCGCATACTCGCCGAGGTGTGGCAGCAGCCGTATGTCGAGGACCAGACGGTCGATGTCCACCTCTCCGCGCTCCGCCGCAAGCTGGGCGAGAAGGCGCGAAAGCCCCGCTATCTGCGCACGGTTCGCGGTCTGGGCATCAAGTTGGTCAGCTCACCATGAGACGTGCCCTCGCCGGGATCGCCCTGGCCGTCACCTCGATGGTGGCTCTGTCCTTCCTGATCCCCCTCGCCCTCCTCGTACGCGAACAGGTACGGGACCGGGCCACCACGGCCGCCGAGCAGCGGGCGTCCGCCCTGTCTCCGGTGCTCGCCCTCACCACACGGCGCGCCGACGTACAGCAGGCCGTCGCCGAGCTCGGCTCCTCCGACCAGCTCGCCGTGCGTCTGCCCGACGGCGACTTCGTCGGCACCCCGCACGCGCCACGGGACGCGCTCGAGCGGGCCGTGCGCGGGCGCGAGACGCTGGCCGTGGACACCGCCGGCGGCTGGGTCTACCTCCAGCCCGTCGTCCTGCAGGGCGACCGGGTCGCGGTCGTGGAAGCCTTCGTGCCCGCCGCAGACCTCAGCCGGGGCGTGGCCGCGTCCTGGGGCGTCATGGCGCTGCTCGCGCTGGGTCTGGTCGGCGGTTCGGTCCTCGTCGCCGACCGGCTCGGCGCCCGCGTCGTGCGCTCCTCGCGCAGTCTCAAGCGCGCCTCACTGGCGCTCGGCTCCGGCGACCTCGACGTGCGGGTCGAACCCGACGGCCCGCCCGAACTGCAGGAGGCCGGTGCGGCGTTCAACACCATGGCCGACCGCGTCCTGGACCTGCTCGCCGTGGAACGCGAGCTGGTCGCCGACCTCTCGCACCGGCTGCGCACCCCGCTGACCGCTCTCTACCTGGAGGCCGACCGGATGGGGTCGACGCCCAGCGCCCGGCGGGTCGCGGAGGCGGCCGGCCAGCTGGAGAGCGAACTGGACGCGATCATCGCCGCGGCCCGTACACCGCTGGCGTCGGCCCAGCCGGCCCGCGCGGGCGGAGCGGCGAAGGCGTGCGACGTCGCGGAAGTGGTCGCCATGCGCCTGGACTTCTGGTCGGTCCTCGCCGCCAAGCAGGGACGGCCGTGCGAGCGCTCCCTCACGCCGCGACTGGTGCCCGTCGCCTTCTCCGAGGACGACCTCGCGGCCGTCGTCGACGCCCTGATCGGCAACGTCTTTCGGCACACCCCCGAGGGCACCGCCTTCGCCGTGCGCGTGGAGCGGGCGGACCGGCACGTGTTCCTCACGGTCGACGACGCGGGACCGGGCGTGGCGGACCCCGACGCAGCGCTCACGCGGGGTGTGAGCGTCGCAGGTTCGACGGGGCTGGGCCTGGACATCGTGGCTCGGGCGTCCCGTGCGGCGGACGGCGAACTGACGATCACCCGGGCGCCGTTGGGCGGCGCCCGGGTGCGGGTGTCGTTCGTACTGGCTGACGGGGGCGGGGCCGGCGGCGGGGTGCGGTGACCGGAGT
>NZ_JAIGQA010000179.1:0-16131 GCF_019733245.1 Streptomyces sp. WAC04114 | reverse complement strand
GTGCCGGCTGGGCCGGTACGGCGGGCAGGATGGGCAGGCCGGGGCCCGGTGGTGGCGGGCTGCTCTTCGGCGTGTACGTCACTGTGACCTCCCCCGTGGTCATCCGTCGCCGCAAGTATCGCTGCCGGGACCGACATCCGCACCGGCCTTGCCTCGATCTTGATCGGATCGCAGCGTGACGCGCGCCCCCTCGCACCACCCCTCGCAGCACCCCTCGTCCAGGAACACGTACGGGGAGTTGGTTCGGTTCCCGGACGAGTGGCGCGCCCCGTCAGCCCTGGGCGTCGTAGTACGTCCGCAGCCTCTCCTGCGCCCCCTCCGCCGCCTGGACGTGGTCAAGGCCCAGCAGGGCCGCGCCCAGCACCGGGCCGGCCGTCACCACCCGCGGTACCGCCTTCGGCGCTCGCTCCGCCAGCAAGTGCGCGATGCGGTCGTTCAGTTGGGGGTGCCGGGCGGCCAGGACGCCGCCGCCCAGGAGCACGGGGGTCTCCTCGGCGAGGAGGTCCAGGCGGGTCAGGGCGACGACCGCCATGGAGACCACCTCCTCGGCCTGGCGTTCCACGATCGCCCGGGCGACCGGGTCACCGTCGGCGGCCGTGGCGAAGAGGACCGGGGTCAGCTCGTGACGCCGGAGCGCCGGGACGTGCTCCAGGTGCAGCGCCTCGACGAGGGCGTACATGGAGGGCAGGCCGAAGTGGGCCGGGAGGGTGCGGGACAGGGCGGTGGGGGCGCCGCGGCCGTCCTCGGCCCGGGACGCGTGCCACAGGGCCTCCTCGGACAGGCCCCAGCCGCCGCCCCAGTCGCCGGAGACACGGCCGAGGGCCGGGAAGCGGGCCGTGCGGCCGTCGGGGCGCATGCCCACGCAGTTGATGCCCGCGCCGCAGACGACCGCCACTCCCCGGGGTTCGCGGGCACCGGCCCGCAGGATCGCGAAGGTGTCGTTGCGGACCGTCACCGTCGTGCCCCAGGCGCGTGCCCGCAGCGCCGCGGCCAGTTGTTCCTCCTCGACGGGGAAGTCGGCGTTGGCGAGGCACGCCGAGACATGGGTGACCGAGGTGAGCCCGGCGGCGGTGAGGGCCTGCGCCACGGTCGCGGCGAGGCCGTTCATCGCCGTGTCCACGCCCACGGCCGGTGGACGGAAGCCGCCCCCGCGTGCAGTGGCGAGGACGTCCCCGTCCGCCGTCACGATCGCGACGTCCGTCTTGCTGTTGCCCGCGTCGATGGCGAGGACCCGTGCGCTCACGCCCACGCGAGGTGCTCCCGGTTGTGTGCGATCAGCCGGTCGGTGAGCGTCTCGGCGTACGCGTACTGACCGACCAGGGGGTGGGAGAGCAGGGCGCGGAAGACGCGCTCCCGGCCGCCGTGCAAGGCGGCCTGGAGGGCCAGGTCCTCATAGGCCGTGACGCCGGCCATCAGACCCGCGTAGAGCGGGTCCACGGGCGGGACGGGGAGCGGGGTCGCGCCCTTGGGCCCCACGGCCGCCTGGACCTCGATCACCGCGTCGTCGGGGAGGAACGGCAGCGTGCCCCGGTTGTAGGTGTTCACCACCTGGTACGGCGAACCGCCGCCGCCCAGCAGGGCCGCCGCCAGGTCCACCGCCGCCTCCGAGTAGAAGGCACCGCCCCGCTCGGCCAGCAGCTCCGGCTTCTCGTCCAGGGCCGGGTCGGCGTACATCGCGAGCAACCGGCGTTCCATCTCGGCGACTTCGGCCGCCCGGGACGGCTTCGTCCCCAGTTCCCGGACGACCTCGTCGTGCGCGTAGTAGTAGCGCAGGTAGTAGGAGGGCACCACGCCCAGGGTGTCGAGCAGGGGGCGGGGCAGGCGCAGGTCGGCCGCGATCGTGTCGCCGTGTTCGCCCAGGAGTTTCGGCAGGACGTCCTCGCCCTCCGGGCCGCCGAGGCGTACGGCCGTCTCCCAGGTGAGGTGGTTGAGGCCGACATGGTCCAGGTGGATCGCGGAGGCCTCCACGGACAGCAGGGCGGCGAACTTGCGCTGAAGGCCGATCGCCACGTTGCACAGGCCCACCGCCTTGTGGCCCGCCTGGAGCAGGGCGCGGGTGACGATGCCGACCGGGTTGGTGAAGTCGATGATCCAGGCCCGGGGGTTGGTGCGGCGGACGCGGTCCGCGATGTCCAGGACGACCGGGACCGTGCGCAGGGCCTTCGCCAGGCCGCCGGCGCCGGTGGTCTCCTGGCCCACGCAGCCGCATTCCAGGGGCCAGGTCTCGTCCTGCTCGCGGGCCGCCTGGCCGCCGACGCGGAGTTGCAGGAGCACCGCGTCCGCGCCGTCGACCGCCTCGTCGAGGTCGGTCATCGTGGTGACGCGGCCCGCGTGGTCCTGGCGGGTGAGGATGCGGCGGGCCAGGCCGCCGACGAGGTCGAGACGGTCCTGCGCGGGGTCCATGAGGACCAGTTCCTCGATGGGCAGGGTGTCCCTCAGGCGGGCGAAGCCGTCCACGAGTTCGGGGGTGTAGGTCGAGCCTCCGCCGACCACGGTGAGTTTCATACAGGTCTAACCCTTTACTCCGGTGAGCGTGACACCCTCCACGAACGCCTTCTGCGCGAAGAAGAACACGAGGATCACGGGGGCCATCACCAGCACGGTGGCGGCCATGGTGAGGTTCCAGTCGGTGTGGTGGGCGCCCTTGAACGACTCCAGGCCGTAGGAGAGCGTCCAGGCGCCCGGGTTCTCCGAGGCGTAGATCTGGGGGCCGAAGTAGTCGTTCCACGCGTAGAAGAACTGGAAGAGGGCCACTGCGGCGATGCCCGGCTTGGCCATCGGCAGAACGACCTTCAGCAGCGTGCGCAGGTCGCCGCAGCCGTCCACCTTGGCCGCGTCCACGTACTCGTCGGGGATCGTCGTCAGGAACTGGCGCAGCAGGAAGATCGAGAACGCGTCGCCGAACGCCATGGGGATGATCAGCGGCCAGAGCGAGCCGGACAGGTCCAGCTGCTTCGCCCAGAACAGGTACATCGGGATGACGATCACCTGTGGCGGCAGCATCATCATCGAGATGACCAGCATCAGGGCCAGGTTGCGGCCGCGGAAGCGGAACTTGGCCAGGGCGTAGGCCACGGGGATCGAGGAGACGACCGTGAGGACCGTCCCCAGGCCCGCGTAGATCAGGGTGTTCTTCCACCAGGTGAGGAAGCCGGGGGTGTCGAACACCTTGGCGTAGTTGTCCCACTCCCAGGTGTGCGGGATCAGGTCGCGGCTGAGCGCCTGGCTGTCGCTCATGAGGGAGGTGAGGAACACGAAGACGAACGGGAGCGTGAAGAAGAGGGCCGCCGCGATGCCGAGGGAGTGGATCGCGATCCACTCCAGCAGAGCCCTGCGGTGGGCCGTGCGTTCCGCCGGAGACTGGGGTGTCCTCAGCTCCACGGGCTTGTCGAGCACCTGCGTCATCGTTCACCTGCCTGGATCAGGCCGCCCCGGCGGCGCATCAGGAGGGCCGTGAAGGCCATGGAGAGGGCGAAGAGGACCAGGGCCACCACACAGGCCGAGCCGTAGTCGAAGCGCTGGAAGCCCAGGTTGTAGACGAGTTGGGGAAGGGTCAGGGTCGACTTGTCGGGGTAGCCGGGCTCGAACAGCGTTCCCGCGCCCTGGATCACGCCCGACGCGACCTTCCCGGCGATCAGCGGCTGGGTGTAGTACTGCATCGTCTGGATCACGCCGGTGACGACCGCGAACATGACGATCGGCGAGATGTTCGGCAGCGTCACGTAGCGGAGGCGCTGCCAAGGCGTCGCGCCGTCCAGTTCGGCCGCCTCGTACTGCTCCTTCGGCACGTCGAGCAGGGCCGCCATGAAGATGACCATCAGGTCGCCGATGCCCCAGAGGGCGAGCAGGGTGAGGGCCGGCTTGGACCAGGCGGGGTCGTTGAACCAGCCGGGGGTGGGGAGCCCGATCTTCTCCAGCAGGGAGTTGACGGGGCCGGTGCCGGGGTTGAGGAGGAACGCGAAGGCCATCGTGGCCGCCACGGGCGGGGCCAGGTAGGGCAGGTAGAAGAGGGTGCGGAAGACACCCGTGGCCGTCCTGACCTTGGTGATCAGCAGGCCCACGCCCAGGCCGAAGGCGACCCGGAGCGTGACCATGATGACGACCAGCCACAGGGTGTTGCGCAGGGCGGGCCAGAAGAGGGGGTAGTGCTCGAAGACGTACACCCAGTTCTTCGTGCCGCTCCAGGTGGGCGGCTTGAAGCCGTCGTAGCGCATGAAGGAGAAGTAGACGGTGGAGATCAGCGGGTATGCGAAGAAGACCGTGAAGCCGATCAGCCAGGGGGAGAGGAAGGCGAGGGTGCGCAGGGTCGAGCGGCGGTGCTTCGCCCGCAGCGTGGAGGTGGTCATGGCCTACTTCGCCTGCGCGATGTCCGTGTCGATCTGCGCGGCCGCCTTCTTCAGGCCGGCCTCGAGGTCGGTCTCCTTGCCGCTTTCGTAGGCGTAGCCGAACTCCTGGACGGTGGTGAGGTAGACACCGCCGTTGACGGATGCGGGGGCGGTCGTGGAGTGCGGGTTCGCCGCGATCTCCAGGAACGTCTTGAAGCGCGGGTCGTACGTCAGCTTCGGGGACTTCAGGGCCGCCAGCGTCGAGGGCACGTTGTGGATGGCATTGGAGAAGTTCACCACCGCGTCCGTGTCCGTGGTCATGTATTTCACCAGCTCCCAGGCCGCGTTCTGCTTCTTGCTGGTCGCGGCGATACCGGCGATGGTGCCGGTGATGTAGCCCTTGCCGTACTGGTCGGCCTGGTCGTCGGGGACGGGCAGCGGGGCCACGCCGATATCGAACTTCGGCTTGGTGTCCAGGGCCATGCCCAGACGCCACTCGCCGTCGAGCTGCATGGCGACCTGGCCGGTGTGGAAGGGGTGCTTGGGGCCCCATTCGTCGCCGAGCTTGGAGCGGTAGGTCTCCAGCTTGCGGTAGCCGCCGAGCGCGTCGACGAGCTTCTTCTGGACCGTGAAGGCCCGGGCGAACGCCGGGTCCTTGCCGACGTTCGACTTGCCGTCCTGGTCGAAGTACGTGGGGGAGAACTGGCCGAGGTAGTGCTCGGTGGTGGTCTCCCAGCCGTGGTAGTTCGGCATGAAGCCGAGCTGCTTGTACGAGTCGCCCTGGGGGATCGTCAGCCTCTTCGCGACGCGCTCGAACTCCGACCAGGTCTTCGGCGGGGTGGTGATGCCGGCCTTCTTGAACGCCGTCTTGTTGTAGTAGAGGCCGTAGGCGTCGCCGAGGAGGGGGACCGCGCAGCGATTGCCTTCGAACTGGGTGTACTCGTTCATCGCCTTCGGGAAGGTCTTCTCCGGATCGACGCCGGACTTCTCGAGATGCGGGTTGAGGTCCACCAGGGCGCCCGAGGAGCAGAACTTCCCGACGCTGTTCGTGGTGAACGACGAGATCACGTCCGGGGCCTTGGCGCCGCCGGTGCGCAGAGCCTGGTTCATCTTGTCGTCCGTCATGTTGCCGACGACGTTGACGTGGATGTTGGGATGCGCCTTCTCGAATCCGGCGACCAGGTCCTTGACGGCCCTCACCTCCGACGGCGCGCTCCAGGCGTGCCAGAAGTTGAGGGTCGTCTCCTTGGACGCGTCGTCGCTCGCGCCCGCGTCCGACTGGCCGGTGCAGGCGGTGGCGAGGAGGGCGAGGGTGGCGGAGGCGGCAAGCGCGAACGTCGCTTTTCTGGATGTTCCGGGCATGGCAGAGCTCCCTGAGGCACGGGGGAAGAAGGGAATCACCGGGGAGGGGGGTGGAGTCGGCGTGGGTGCTTCGGCCCGGGTCGGTTCAGGCCGAGTCGGTTCAGCGGGAGGTGTCGAAGACCTCGTCGCGGGTGGTCGCGAGTGCGCTCTCCAGCGCGCCACGCAGCACGGGGTGTTCACGCACGTCGCCCACGACCAGGCGCGGGCGGGACGCGGCCAGCTCTTCCAGCTCGGCCTGGACGAGGGCGCGCAGCGGCTCGCCGCCCGAGGTGAGGGCCGCGCCGCTCAGCACGACGAGCTCGGGGTCGAGCACCGAGACCAGGGAGGCCAGACCGGTGGCCAGCCGGGTCGCGTAGGTCCGCAGGAGATGCCGGTGGGCGTCGTCGTCCGCCTGCGCCGCCCTGGCCACCAGTGCGGCGGCGGACTCGGCGTACGGGCCCGGCGGGACGTCCTCGATGCCGAGCTCGCGGGCCAGGCGCGGGACGGCCTGGGAACCGGCCAGCTCCTGGTAGCCACCGCTGTTGGCCTTGGTGACCTGGCGGACCAGGGGCGTGCCCGGCACCGGCAGGAAGCCGACCTCGCCGGCGCCGCCGGTCCAGCCGCGGTGCAGCCGGCCGCCGAGCACCAGGGCGGCGCCCAGGCCCTCCTGGTTCCACAGCAGCACGAAGTCCGCGTGGCCCCGGGCCGCGCCGAGACGCTGCTCGGCGAGCGCGACCAGGTTGACGTCGTTCTCGTACTCGAACGGCATCGGCAGGGCGGCGGCGAGCTCGTCCAGCAGGGTGGGGGAGTGCCAGCCCGGGAGGTGGGAGGCGTAGCGCAGCCGGCCCGTGGTGGGGTCGAAGGCGCCGGGGGTGCCGATGACGAGGCGGTGGATGTCGTCCCGGGCGAGACCGGCCGCCTTCACGGCGCCGTCCAGGGCGTCGGTGACCTGCTGGACGACCGGGGTGCCGGTGCGTCTGCCGGGGGTGGGCAGCTCGTGGCTGCCGACGGTGCGGCCGGTGATGTCGGCGACCGCGGCGAGGATCCGCTGGGGGGTGACGTCGAGTCCGGCGGCGTGACCGGCCGCCGGGTTGACCTCGTAGAGCTGGGCGCTGGGGCCGGGGCGGCCTTCGGTGGTGCCGGTGGCCAGGACGAGCCCCGCCGCCTCCAGGCGGGCCAGGAGCTGCGAGGCGGTCGGCTTGGACAGGCCGGTGAGCTTGCCGATCCGGGTGCGGGACAGCGGTCCGTGCTCCAGCAGCAGGTCCAGGGCGGCACGGTCGTTCATGGCGCGCAGGACGCGCGGGGTGCCCGGCGTGCCGGCGGTTCCTGCCATGCGTGTCCACACCTGCCCTTCGGCTGCTCAGCTTCTCAGTGACCAGGCGGGGAAGTCCATCGGACGACCGCTCCCCCGGGTGCTCCCGATCACTGTTAGGAAAGTTTCCTATCGATGGGAGGAAGGTAGGCCCGGTGCGGGGTGGGCGTCAATAGGGGACGGCCTGCCGTTATCCGGACATGGGGCGAGGTGGGCCGGGGCGGGATGGGAAACGGGCCGTGGGGGTGGTTGCGCGGTCGGAGAGGCGGCGGAGCCAGTCGGCAGGCGTCCGGGCTTGCGGCCGGGCGGCAGGGGCGGCCAGTCGGACACGCGGCCGGGCTTGGGGGGGGCGGCCGGCCGGGCACGGGGCCGGTGTGCGACCGAACCGCGCCGCTGGAGTGCGAGGGGACGTGCGGCCGGGCGGTCTGGCGGATATGCGGCCGGCGTGCGGATGGGCTTGCGGGCGGGCGGCCGGACGTCCGGTGGGACATGTGGCAGGGCGTGCCTCCGGGGACGCGGCGCCGGGTGGCCAGACGGGCGTGCGGCCGGGATTCAGGTGGGCCGGCGACCGGCGTGCGACCGGGCTCGGCGCAGGGCGGCAGGGGCGGCCGGCCGGTGCGCGACCGAACCGCGCAGCCGGAGTGCGAGGGGACGTACGGCGGGCGGTCTGGCGGACATGCGGCCGGCGTGCGACCGGGCTCGCGGCTGGGCAGCAGTCGGATACGCGGCCGGGCTTGGGGGCGGGCGGCCAGTCGGGCACGCGGCCGGTGCGCGAGCGAACCGCGCAGCCGGACGCGTGGCCGGACACGCGAGGAGGGCGGCGCCCGGCCTTGCCGGGCGCCGCCCTCCTCGCGAGGTGCGGGCTACTTCGTCGTGCTCGTCGGTGTGGGCGGTGCGAGCGGGGACGCCGCCGCCGACTGCGGGGACGCGGCGTTCGCGTACACCGACGGGGCCGCCATGCCCGCCGTCGGGTCCACGGGCTGCTCCTCCACCGAGGCCGTGGCGCCGCCGACGATCCGGATGTCCGCCGCGTCGAAGGCGCGCTTCACGCGCCAGCGCAGTTCGCGCTCCACCGTCAGGGACTTGCCGGGCATGGTCTTGGCCGTGACGCGCACGACCATCGAGTCCAGCAGCACGCTGTCCAGGCCGAGGACCTCGATCGGGCCCCACAGCAGCTCGTTCCAGGGCTCCTCGGCGCTCATCTTCTCCGCGACCTCGTCCAGGGTGGCCTTCACCTTGTCCAGGTCCTCGCCGGCGTGGACGGTGACGTCGACGTTGGCCGTGGCCCAGCCCTGCGAGAGGTTGCCGATGCGCTTGACCTCGCCGTTGCGGACGTACCAGATCTCGCCGCCGTCGCCGCGCAGCTTGGTCACGCGCAGGCCCACCTCGATCACCTCGCCGGAGGCGACACCCGCGTCGATCGTGTCGCCGACGCCGTACTGGTCCTCGAGGATCATGAAGACGCCGGACAGGAAGTCCGTGACGAGGTTGCGGGCGCCGAAGCCGATCGCCACACCGGCGACACCGGCCGAGGCCAGCAGCGGGGCGAGGTTGATCTGGAAGGTGCCCAGGATCATCAGTGCGGCGGTGCCGATGATCAGGAACGACGCCACCGAACGCAGCACCGAGCCGATGGCCTGCGAGCGCTGCCGACGGCGCTCGACGTTGACGAGCAGCCCGCCGATCGCGCTGCTCTCCCCGGTCTGGGCGTTCCGGCTCATGCGGTCTATCAGCTTGGTGATCGCCCGCCGGACGAAGACCCTCAGCACCGCCGCTATCACCACGATGAGCAGCACCCTGAGCCCGATCGCGAGCCACGTCGACCAGTTCTGCTCGACCCAGCCGGCGGCGTTCGTCGCGCTCTCCTGGGCGTCCTGGAGCGAAGGCACTCTCGGCGACGGAGTCTCCGAGGGGGTCGGCGACGGTGACGGGTCGGCGGCCGACAGGACGGAGTCCGCGAGGGACAGGAACACGGCAGGTACCTCCAGGTGCAGCGGTCTGCCCCGACGCAGTGGTTCTGGGGGGTCAAGGTCACGGCTGGGTCACCGAAAGGGCAGAACCACCACACTAACGGGGCATTGTGTGTGCGCTTGCCGGATGTGTGAAGGAGAGACCGTGCTCACCTGGGCTTGAACGGGCCATGATCCTGGGGATGAATGGGATGTGGTCGAAAACACTCCCAGCCCGTTACGGGGACATGGTGGCGCTTCCACCAGGCATGAGGGGAGACTGGCTACGAATCGTCCCGGCGCGAGCCACGCGCCGCCGGCGTCCAAGGAGGCATCCGTGCCGCATGTCCTGGTCCTCAACGCGTCGTACGAGCCGCTAGGTGTCGTACCGCTCCGCCGCGCGCTCGTCCTCGTCCTCGAGAACAAGGCAGTCTGCCTCGAGGAGTCCGGCGCCTATCTGCACAGCGCGACCGTCACAGTCCCCGCACCCAGCGTGGTCCGGCTCAAGCGATTCGTCCGGGTTCCCTATCGGGGGCCCGTTCCACTGACCCGCCGGGCGCTGTTCGCCCGCGACGGGGGCCGGTGCATGTACTGCGGTGGCGTCGCAACCAGCGTCGACCACGTCATCCCGCGCAGCCGCGGGGGCAAGCACGTCTGGGACAACGTGGTGGCGTCCTGCCGCCGCTGCAACCACGTGAAGGCGGATCGGCACCTGTTCGAGATCGGCTGGCGGCTGCGCCACAAACCCGCCCCGCCGTCCGGCCTGGCGTGGCGCATCATCGGGACCGGCCATAGGGATCCGCGCTGGCTGCCGTACTTGCAGCCGTTCGGCGCGGAGGACGCCATGGCCCGGATCGACGGCATTTCCGCCTGACGACGATCCGGGCCTTCGTATTGCCGCGATACCGCCGCCGAGCGGCGGTATCGCCCTGCGCCCGCACGGGGACCGCCCATGACCGGGCGGCCCCGGGAAACCCCCGTTCCCCCGGGGCCGGCCGGTCATGGGCGGCCCCACGTCACACGTAGCGCAGCTCCCCGGGGCGCACAGAGCGGCCCAGCAGCGGCAGTGACGTCGCCACGGCGAGCAGGCAGGCGGCGTAGATCGCGAGGGGTATCAGGGCCGCCGCCCAGGGGAACGGGCCGTGGCCGAGCAGCGCGTACGAGGCGGCGACGGCCGTCCCGCCCAGGCCCGCCAGCAGCACCGCGGGCGCCAGCGGCAGCGCGGTCTCCAGCAGCAGGGCCCGGCCGAGCACAGCGCGCGGCACCCCGGCGGCGACCTGTGCGGCCAGCCCGCGGCGCCGGGTGACCAGCGACTCGGCGGTGCCGACGGCGAGGCCGGACACCGTGATCGCGAAGGCGACCGCGAGGGCGGCGGCCGTCAGGTCGAGGCCGGTGATGTAGTAGTCGGGGCCCGCGGAGAGCGGCTTGCCGGAGCGCACCTCGTGGAGAATCATCGCTCGCACGCCCATGAAGCCGCCCCCGGCGATCGTCACCAGCAGCACCGCCGCGTGGGTACGGGCGGCCGCCCAGGGGTCGTCGCGCAGCCGTTCCGCCGCGATCAGTACCGCCGCCGACCGGGCCCGGACAGCCAGGATCCGCCCGGTGGTCCTGGCCACGGCCCCGGAGAGCCACACCGCGCCCGCCGCCGCGCCCAGCAGCGGTACGGCGACGGCGACCAGAGCGATCCCCGCCCAGGTCAGGGGCGCCGGCCGGTCCCACAGGCGCAGCAGGAGCAGCACGGAGAAGACGGTGGCGACCGCCGAGCCCAGCAGACAGGCCAGTCCGGTCTCCAGCGCGGCGATCCGCCGCACCTGCCAGGGAGTCGCCCCGGCCAGCCGCAGCCCGGCCAGCCGCCGGTCACGGTGCACCGCCCCGATCCGGGCGCACTGGCCGAGGAACCCGAGCACCGGCACGAGCAGGAGCAGCAGACCGGCGATCACCCCGGACCGCGTGCCGGGCTCGTTCAGCAGGCCCGAGGCGACGGGCACGTGGTGCCCACCGCGCAGGGACGCCAGGGCGACGGCGGCCAGCGCGAAGCCGGTCGCGAGCGCGGCGCCCACCGCCGTGAGGGTCACCCGCCACCACTCGCCCCGGTCGGAACCCCGGGTCAGGTCCCAGGCGAGGCGCAGATCGGCCCGGAGCGACGTCACGCCGTCACCCCCAGCGCCGCCACGGCCCCGTCCCGCAGCCGCACTTCGCGGTCCGCGTACGCCGCCACCTGGGCGTCGTGCGTGATCAGCAGGACGGCGGTGCCCGACTCGCGGGCCGTGTGGACCAGGGCCGTCATGACCTGCTCACCCGCCAGCGAGTCCAGGGCCCCGGTCGGCTCGTCGGCGAAGACCACCCTCGGTCCGGTGACCAGGGCCCGGGCCAGTGCGGCCCGTTGCGCCTGGCCGCCGCTCAGTTCGCCCGGCCGCAGGTCCTCCTGGCCCCGCACCCCGAACCGCTCCAGCCACTCACCGGCCCGGGCCCGGGCACCGGCCCGGTCGGTGCCGGCCAGGAGCAGGGGCAGGGCGACGTTGTCCAGGACCGTCAGCTCGGGGATCAGCTGCCCGAACTGGAACACCACGCCGAACTCGGTGCGCCGCAGCTCGCTCAGCCGCTTCTCGGGCAGGTCCTCCAGCCGCCGGCCGTCGTATGTCACCGAGCCCGCGTCCGGGCGGACGATGCCGGCCAGGCAGTGCAGCAGCGTCGACTTCCCGCTGCCGCTCGCGCCGGTCACGGCGAGGATCTCGCCTGCGTGCAGCTCGACCGACGCGCCGCGCAGGGCCGTCGTCCGGCCGTGCGCCTTGACGATGCCACCGGCCGTGAGAAGGGGCACGGGTCTGCTCATGTCGCGTCGACCTCCGCGGTCAGGGTGGTGAGCCGGGCCGCCGTGGTGTTCATCCAGCGGAGGTCGGCGTCGAGGTGGTTGAGGGCGTAGTCCGCCGAGAGCACGGTCGCGAGATCGGCTCCCTTGGCGGCCTTGACCGCCGTGAGCTCCCGCATCCGCCCCATGTGCGCCGCGCGCTGGGCGCTCAGATAGCCGTCCGGGTCGCCGCCCGAGAGGATCGCGACCACGACCTTGGCGAAGATCTCGTTCGCCACGAACGGCGCGGGCGGGGCGATCTCCCCGGCCCAGCGGGCCAGTTCGCGCGTCCCCGCGTCCGTCGCGCGGTACGTCGTGCGCTCCGGGCCGCCGTCCGAGTCGGTGCCGTCGACCTTGGCGAGGCCGTCCCGGACGAGACGCTGCAGGGTCGTGTAGACCTGCCCGTAGGCCAGCGGGCGGGCCTGCGGGAAGCGTTCGTCATGGCGTCGCTTGAGGTCGTAGCCATGGCTCGGACCCGTCGCGAGCAGGCCCAGCAGGATGTGACGGGTGCTCATGCCGATCATTATGTACTGAGTACATGTACTGAGTGAATAGGGTGGTGAAGAACTTCCGTCGTGAAGAAGTTCCGCCGTGCCTTGAGCGAGGTTCAGTCCGAGACTGCGTAGGCCTCCGCCGACCACAGCGAATAGCCGTACGGGGTCGCCCGCTTGTCGCCCTGGACGCGTACGAACCGCACGTCCCGTTCGTCCATGGGGACGTTCTCCCGGCCGCCCCGGCTGTCGGGGACGACGGCGGCGGTGCGCCAGCGGCGGCCGTCGGGGGAGACCTGGACGCGGTAGGACGAGGGGTGCGCGTCCTGCCAGTGCAGCGCGAGCCGGCCGAGCCGCGCCGGGCGGGGCAGCTCCACCTGCCACCAGGCGCCGTCGTCGACCGGGGACGACCAGCGGGTATCCGGGTCGCCGTCGTTCGCCGCCGACGCGGGGAAGTCGGGCGTCTCGTCGCCCGAGGAACGGGCGGTGCCGGTGCGGGCCAGGTCGGGGCCGCCGGTGGGCGGGACGGCCCGGACGGTGAGGGTGCGGTCCGCTCCCGCGAACCCCAGCCGGACGTCGTAGGACCGCATCCGGGCGCCGCGCTCCACGGTCACCTCGACCGGGACCTCCACCGTCGTGCCGCGCCGCACGGTCAGCTCGTCCTTCGGCACGCGCACGCGGACGCCCTCGGGCGCCTCGACGGTCAGCCTGCCGCGGGCGTCGGCGGGGCGCAGCGACGCGAGCCGGGCGGTCAGCCGCTCGGTCCGGCCGGTCTCGACGTCCGCCCGGTCGCGGGGCAGGCCGAGGGAGACGGCGGGCGAGTCGGTGAACCAGGGGATGAGGTGGTGCACGCGGGAGGGGGCGGGGCCGGTGACCCGCAGGGCGTCGGCGCGGGTGCCGAGCCGCACCTCGGTCGCCCCGGACCGGTCCAGCCGGCCCGCCTCTCGCCAGCCCTGCCCCGGCACGTGCACCTCGACGCCGCCCTCGGTGCCCGGCTCGGTGAGGGCCGTCACGGCGGTCAGCGACCGGGGCTGCGGGAGGCGCAGGATGCGGCCGTCACCGGGGTTGCGGGGCGGCTCGTGGTGGATGCCCGACCAGGCGGCGTACGACTTCTGCGCCCGCTGCAGGAAGGGGTCCAGCACGTCCGTGCCGACCTTCACCGGTGCCGACTCCAGCCGGGCCCGCAGCGCGCCGAGCCTGCGGTACGCCGTCCAGGCCGCCGCCGCGTCCCCGGCGCGCTGCGCGTCCAGCATGCCGAGCGCGGCCGTGCCCGCCTCGCCGTAGGACGCCAGCTGCTCCGACCAGGGAGCCACCTCGGAGCCGAGGCCGGTTCCGGACAGTCGCCGGGGCAGCTCGCGCAGCACGGTGAAGGCCGCGCGCAGCCGCCGCTCGGCGCCGCCGTCGGTGCCCGCGCCGCCCGTCGTGCGGGACGTCCAGTACGCCTCGGTCAGCGGGCGCAGATACGCCGATTCCTCGTCGTCCAGGACGGACGAGGCGTCGTTGCCGGCCAGTGCGGCCAGGGCCTGCTCGCGGCTGCGGTCCCCGCCCGCGAGGTCGGCGATCGCTGCGCGCCAGGACTCCCCGGGCCGGTAGGCGCGCGGGTTCCAGGCGTAGTCGGCGGCGGTGAACAGCGGGATGCGGGACGCCTCCGGCTGCTGCATGGCGTTGGCCAGCAGGGCGGCCGAGCCGGTCGCGACGGCCGGATCGCGGCCCTGGTAGGGGCCGAGGTGGATGCGGCCGGGGTCGTAGTCGTTGACCGGGTAGTTGTCCATCGTGACCAGCGGGTGCCCGAACGCCCGCCGTGCGTCGGCCAGTTCGCCGCCCGTGATGGTGCGGGGCACCACCCCCACGCCCGTCCACGCCACCTCGACACCCTCGGCCAGCTCGCTCGCCAGCGCCCGGCGGTAGTCGGTCGTGCCGTCCTCGTAGTACTCGGTCGGCATCAGGGACAGACCGGGGGCGCCGGGGTGCCGCGCCGCCAGGTGCCGGGCCACCGCGTTCGCGACCCGGGCCTGGGCCCGCGCCGCCGCCTCGGGGCCGGAGCCGAACCGGTCGGCGTCCGCCGCGCAGTGCCACTCGCTGTAGCTGACGTCCTGGAACTGGAGCTGGAACGCCCGGAATCCCAGCGCCCACATCGCGTCGAGCTTGCGCGTCAGCGCCCGCACGTCGTCGTCCGACGCGAAGCACATCGCCTGGCCCGGGGCCACCGCCCAGCCGAGCGAGACGTGGTTGGCCCGCGCCCGCTCGGCCAGCTCCCGGAACCGGGCCCGCGTCTGCGCCGGGTAGGGCTCGCGCCAGCGGGCCTGCCGGTAGAGGTCGTCGCCGGGGGCGTACAGGTAGCGGTTCTGCTTGGTGCGCCCCATGAAGTCCAGCTGCGCCAGCCGCTGCCCGTGCGTCCAGGCGGTGCCGTAGAAGCCCTCGGTGATGCCGCGTACGGCGGTGCCGGGCCAGTCGCGGACGACGGCCGCCGTGATCGTGCCGTCGTCGCGCAGGAGCTGGCGCAGCGTCTGCACGGCGTGGAAGAGGCCGTCCTCGCCGGTGCCGGTGAGGGAGACGCCGCCCGCGCCCACCGACAGCTCGTAGCCCCCGGCGGGCAGGGCGCGGCGGTCGTCCCGGCGTACGGGCTCGGTCCGTGCGCGCACGACCAGGGCGCCCGGCCCGGCCGTGTCCGTGATCCGGCGGGCCCCGGCCTGCCGGATCAGCTCGCGCAGGGCGTCGACCGCGGCGGGGTCCGCCTGCGGATCGGTGACCAGGGCGACCTCGTCCGGCATGGCGACCGGGGCGCCGTTCGGGCGCAGCGACTGGGGGCGCGGCCAGACCGAGAGGTCCGCTCCGGCGCTGTCGGGGGTCGGTGTCGTCGCGGTCGTGTCGGGCGGAGACGGAGCCGCCATCGCGGCGGGCGGGGCCGCGAGGCTCCCGGCGACGACGGCGACCGCGAGGGCCGCGGCCCGCTTCCCACGCCGCAGTCCCACAGGCCCCTCCAGATGCGTCCGACCGGCACGACGAGCCCACCACCCGCCCGGTGAACGTGTCAACGAGAGTGGCCGTTGTGGGTGAAATGCCGGAATCTTTAGTGTGTGGAGGGGAGTGGAATGTGAGCAGAAGCACGATGTTGGGCCTGGGGCGTCTGCCTTCGCGTCGACTGGGTAGGGCTGCGATGACCCGTTGAAAGCCGTACCCGAAAAGGAGGCCCCCGTGGCTGCGATGACTTTCCTTCCGCTCCCGGCCCCGTCCAAACCCGTGGCGGACCAGTCCGCCGACCTCGACGACCCCCACCACGCCGACCCCCGCTACTGCGTCTTCAGCTCCGAGAGCACCCACACCGAACTGCCGCTGACCAGCGAGCCCCCGCTGCCCGACGCCGAGCCCCTCACCAGTGAGCCGCCGCTCGCCGAAGCCGCCCCCCTGACCAGCGAGCCCTCGGCCTTCGTCCCGGACTACTCGAGGATGTAGATGACCGCACCCCGGCCGGCCGACCCGCCCTCCGAGGACCTGTCCCGCCTCGCCGTCCTGCACGGCGTCGCCACGTCCTACAGCCCGTCCCCGGACCGCTCGGTCGCGGCCTCGGCCACCGCGGTCACCCTGACCCTGGCCGCCCTCGGCGTGGACGCGAGCACGCCCGGCGCGATCCGCGCCGCGCTCGCGGCCCGCGAGGGGGAACTGGGTGAACGGCTGCTGCCCCCGACCGTCGTCGGCTGGAGCGGCAGCCCCCCGGCCGCCCTGGCCGCGCTCCCCGAGGGAACCCGGCTGCGGATCGACACCGAACAGGGCGAGAGCCGCGCCGAGGCCGAGGGCCTGCCGCCCGGCGTGCACCGGCTGACCGCCACCACCCCCGACGGCCGCACCGCCACCGCCCACCTGATCG
>NZ_JAIGQA010000178.1:0-16140 GCF_019733245.1 Streptomyces sp. WAC04114 | reverse complement strand
CACCCCGCCCGGCCACACCCCACCCGGCCCCAGCACCGGTTCCGACGACGACGAATGGCCCGACCCGGCCGATGGGTGACATCGCCAAGGGCGTACTGGGCGGCGCCTGGACGCTGCTCGTGGGCTGGATCCTGCCCACCGCCCTGAACCTGGCCGTCTTCCTGCTCGCCGTCGCCCCGAGTCTGCGCGACCTCGGCCCGCTCGAACGGCTTCGCGGCGCGAGCGGACTCGGCACCGGCCTCACCCTGCTCACCGGGGCGCTGCTGCTCGGCCTCGTCGCCAACGCCTGCCAGAACGCGCTCTACCGGCTCCTGGAGGGGTACCTGCTGTGGCCGGCCCGGGCCTTCGAAGCGGGCTGCCGGCGCAGCCGCCGCAACAGGGCGTTCCTCGCGGACCGGCTGACCGTGCTCCGCCTGGAGCGCCGCGAGGCCGAGCAGGGGCAGTTGCGGACCGGGGACGCGGCGGAGCTCGCGCGACTGCTGGCCGACCCGCGGCTCGCCCGGGCCGCCGCGCGGGACCGGCGTCGCACCGCCGTCCAACGCGGGCTGCTGCGCGAGCGGTTCGCCCGGTTCCCGATCGCCGACGACCAGATCGCCCCGACCCGGCTCGGGAACTCCATCCGCCGTTTCGAGGAGTACGGCTGGGACCGCTACCGCCTCGACACCCAGCTGCTGTGGAACGAGCTCACCGGCTGCGTCCCGGACCAGATCCGCCGCCAGAGCGAACTCGCCCGCACCAGCGTCGACTTCTTCGTGGCCCTGCTGTCCGGCCACGTCGCCGTCGCCCTGACGGCGGCTCTCGCGCTGGTGGCGGGGGACCGGCCGGACCGCCTCGCCCTGGTGAGCACCCTCGTCGCCCTCGCCCTGCTCGTGCCGGTGTGGTATCGGTCGGCGGTCACCGCGACCGACGAGTGGGCCGCCGCCGTCCGCGCCCTGGTCAACACCGGCCGCAAACCCCTCGCGGCCTCCCTCGGCCTCGCCCTCCCGCGGACCCTCGCCGCGGAACGCGCCATGTGGACGATGGTGTCCCGGCTCTCCCGCATTCCGTACCACGAACGCGCCGCCGCCCTGGACCCCTACCGAGCCGAACCCACCACGGAGCTGGCCTGACGCACTCGCCCCGGTCCGTGGGGCCGTGGTCGAATTCCGGCCGCCCCGCTACGGACCGGCCGAGCCTGCGGCACGGCCTTGGCCGGGAGGGCGTGGCACGGCACGAGCGCCCCTGAGCTGCCGGTGGTTCGAACGGGAGGGATTCGAACCTGGTGGCTGTCCGGGCCGGACGCCGTCCACGAGACCGGAGGGCACCGGTCCGCCGGTCCACCGGCGCCGTCCGGCCACTCCGCCCCGGCCCGCGCGTGTTCGAGTCCGCCTGCTCCGACGTGCCGCGGAACCGGTGCCCGCGGGACGGTCGCCGCCCCGCTCGCCCTGGTGCCGCAGCGGCGTTATCGCGCCGAATTTACGGTCGTTGCTTACGGTGAGGTGAGCGGCGGGGTGAGCGGCGCGAGAATGGTGAGGGCCCGGCAGCGAACAACGAGAACCGGCACGCCGCCGAAACGGGCACGTCGTGACCAGGCACGCTCCCCAGATGATCGGACCGTCTTCAGACCGGCACCCACGGGCCGGAACGGAGGACAGACTCATGGCCACCCCGCTCACCGCCGCCCGGCTCGTCGCCGCGTTGAAGGCCGAGGGCTGCGCCGTCCACGAGGTCGCCGGATGGCGCACCAACAACCGCAATCACAAAGGCCCTTGGGGGCCCGTGCACGGCGTGGTGATCCACCACACCGTCACCGGTCCCGGCACGAACGTCGTCGGGCTGATCTTCAACGGCCACAGCGCCCTGCCCGGCCCGCTCGCGACCGGCTGCATCACCAAGGACGGCGTCGTCCACCTCACGGGCAACGGCCGGGCCAACCACGCCGGCGGCGGCGACGGCGACGTGCTCGACGCCGTCATCGGCGAGTCGTACGGCACGTATCCGCCTCCGACGCACGAGCACGACGGCTCGGCGGGCGCGGTCGACGGCAACGCCCGGTTCTACGGCTGGGAGTGCGAGAACAAGGGCGACGGCAAGGACCCCTGGCCGCCCGCCCAGTACCTCGCGATGGTCAAGGCCACCGCCGCGATCTGCCGCGCCCACGGCTGGGGCCCCAAGAGTGCCATCGGCCACCTGGAATGGAGCGACTGGAAAGTCGACCCGCGCGGATTCGACATGGCCGGCTTCCGCCGTGACGTCGCCGACGCCCTGGCCCTCCCGGCGGGCCGGTGGGAAGGAGAGGACCCCATGCCCCAATACGTCAACCTCGGTGTCGCCACGCCCTACCAACTCACGCCCGGCGCCTGGGACTCGGTCGAGTTCACCGCGGAGTGGACCGACGAGACCGGCGCCCACGCCACCGGCGGAAGCGTCTTCGCCCGCGGCCCGGCCCGCTTCGGCGGAACCCTCAGCCTGCACATCGACGGACTGCCGGCGGGCGCCGTCGTCCAGGCGCGCATGACGGAGTACGAGGGCGACGAGCCGCGCGTGGACCACCCGATCCACGAGACCGTCGGGACGGGCAGCGGCACCTTCGTGGTGCTGCCCGTGACGAAGCGGATCGCGTCGGGCCGCAGCATGCGGGTACGGCTGCTGAACCAGGCCGCCGTGCCGGTCACCGTCGCGAGCGCCGTCCTGACCGTGCTGGTGTGGAAGGAGACCTGAGCACCGGCATTCACTCCGGCTTCGGCAGGCCCGGGCCCGGGCACCTCACCTCCGCGGTGGGTACCGCGCCGTCGACCGGATACGCCGCCACGGCGTCGTCCACGCACGCGTTGCCGCGGCTCGCGAACACGCCGTGGGAGTGGTCGTCGTCGGGGACGACCAGACGTGAGCCGGGGAGCAGACGCTGCAGGGAGCGGGCGCCCTCGACGGGAGTGCGGGGTTGTGCGCCGAGGCGACGAGGAGCACCGGCGGGGCCTGCGGGCTGCCGAGCGGGGTGCGGTGGGCGGGCCGGTGGTGCCAGAAGGCGCAGACGCTCGCCTCCATGCCCGTCAGGACCGGCCGCGGGTCGAGGTGCCGGGTGCGGCGGAGGTCCGTGACGACGTCGCGGCGACCGGGGGGCGGCCCGTCGGCGCCCTTGACGATGCGGTTCGCAGCCTCGTAGTGGCGGGACTCCGGGCTGTCGAACGCACCGGCCGGGCGCAGGGTTTCGACGCCGCCGCCGGTCAGGTGGCCGCGCAGCCCGTCCGCGAGAGGCGCCCAGCGTTCGGTGCGGCCCAGGGCCCGGTACACCGCCCGGTCGAACACCGCCGGGCCGAATCCCGCCACCGGCCGCGCGGCCGGCCCCGCGCGCACCCGCAGATGCGACGCACGCACCTCGGCGGGCGTGCCGCCCAGGCCGTGACGCCCCGCGGCCCAGGCGAAGAACGTGTCGCGCTGACGTAGCAGTGCCCGGCTCTGGAGCACGTCGAAGTCGTACCAGTTCCCGGGGCCGACCACGCTGTCCAGCACCATCCGGCCGACGCGGTGCGGGAACAGCGCGGTGTAGGCGGCGCCCAGGTAACTGCCGTAGGAGACGCCGAGGTAGCTCGCCCGCGGTTCGCCGAGGGCCGCGCGTATCGCGTCCATGTCGTACGCGGTCTGCTCGGTCGACAGATGGGGCGGCAGGCGGCCCGCGTGACGGGCGCAGTCGTCGGCCATGGACCGCAGGGACCTCAGGTACGCCCGCTCCGCCCGGGGGCCGGCCGGCACCGGGTCGCTGCCCGGACTGTCGAAGAGGCCGCCCATCGGACCGCAGGTCACCTGCTCGACGGCACCGCACTGCCGCGCAGCCTGCGCCGTCGCACCCGGGCCCAACTCGCCGCCGTCCAGTACGTGTTCCAGGACTCCAGGGCCGCCTTCGACGAGCACCGGCCCGTCCTCCCCCAGGTCGCCCGCACCGCCGTCCGGCTGCGCGGCACCGACCAGGAGAACGCCACGGCAAAGGCCCGCACCACCCTCGCCCGCCTCGGACTCCCGGACGGGCTCGCCCGCCGCCGCCCCGGCGAGCTCTCCGGCGGCGAACTCCGGCGCGCCGCCCTCGCCCGCGCCCTCCTCGCCCAGCCCCGGGTCCTGATCTGCGACGAGATCACCTCCGGCCTCGACACCGTGACCCGCCGCGGCCTCCTCGACCTGCTCACCGCCCAGGTCCGCGACCACGGCGACCTCGCCCTCGTCCTCATCACCCATGACCTGGACACGGCGGCGATCGCCCACCGCATCGCCGTACTCGACGCCGGTGAACTCGTCGAGCAGGGCCCGGCCCCGCGGGTCCTGGCCGAGCCCCGGCACCCGCTCACCGTCGCCCTCCGGGAGACGATCGCCCGCCCCGGCACGTATACCCGGGCATGAACCCAAGCGAGCCACCTGCGTTACGAGTTGAACGACAGCACGGCCCTGTGATTAGGGTGCGGGCGATGTTCTGCGCGCACCCCACTTCTCTACTCCCGGCCAGAAGAGGCACCCTCGCACCGAGTCGCTCCGGGAGGCCTCGTGAGTGACACGGTGACCACGGTCCGGCCGGGGACCGCAGCGGCCCGGGTGACGCAGGCGGCGCAGGCCCGGACGCAGCAGCAGGACGCGCCGCCCCGCCCGGCGCGGCCGCGGGACGCGTTCTTCGACAACGCCAAGTACCTCGCGATCATGCTCGTGGCGGTGGGGCACGCCTGGGAGCCACTGCGCGAGGGCAGCAGGGCCGTCACGGCCCTCTACATGTTCGTCTACGCCTTCCACATGCCGGCGTTCGTCATCGTCTCCGGCTACTTCTCCCGCACCTTCGACGGCAGCCCGGCCCGCCTCAAGCGCCTGCTCACCGGCGTCGTCGTCCCGTACGTGGTGTTCGAGACGGCGTACACCCTGTTCACCCGCTGGACCAGCCAGGACCCCGACCGCCCGATCAGCCTGCTCGACCCCCTGTACCTCACCTGGTTCCTCGCGGCGCTGTTCGTCTGGCGGCTCACCACGCCGCTCTGGCGCCTGGTGCGGTGGCCGCTCCCGCTCGCCCTGGTCGTCGCCATGGCGGCGACGACCGCGCCGTCCATTGGCCACGACCTCGATCTGCAGCGCACCCTGCAGTTCCTGCCGTACTTCGTGTTCGGTCTGCTGCTGCGGCCGGAGCACTTCCGGCTGGTGCGGCGGCGCACGGTACGGATCCTCGCGGTGCCGGTGGCCGGCTGCGCCCTGGCCGTGGCGTACTGGGCGGTCCCGCGGATGGACTACGCCTGGTTCTTCCACGCGGACAGTGCCCCGGAGCTCGGTGTGCCCCTCTGGTACGGGCCCGTGATGACCCTGGCCGCCTTCGGCTGCTCCCTCGTCCTGGTCTGCTGCTTCCTCGCCTGGGTGCCGGGGCGCCGGACCTGGTTCACCGCGCTGGGCGCCGGCACCCTGTCCGGCTATCTGCTGCACGGTTTCGTCGCACAGGCCGCGACGTACTGGGGCTGGTACGAGCCGGCCTGGGTCCGCGGACCCGTCGGTGCGATCACCGCCACCGTGGTCGCGGCCCTGGTCGTCACGGTCCTGTGCACACCGTCCGTACGGCGGGTCTTCCGCTGTGTGACGGAGCCCGGCATGGCGTGGGCCTTCGGCGACAGCCGCGACCGCCGGGCCGGTGCCCGTCGAGCTGCGCCCTGACCGCCCGGCACACACGCTGGAGGCACAGCACACTTTCTCCGCGAGGGAGTACCGGCATGGCGAAAGACCGCAGCGAGGGCGGAAAGCCGAAGAAGGGCGACAAGGTCACCTGGAGCAGTCACGGCAGCCGCACCGAGGGCGAGGTGGAGAGGGAGATCACCGAACGGACCGAGACGTCCGGCCGCACGGTCGACGCCTCGCCGGACGACCCCCAGTACGAAGTGCGCAGCGACAAGTCCGGCAGGACCGCGGTGCACAAGCCGTCCGCGCTCAAGAAGAAGAAGTGAGGCGGCGTGGACGACGGGGAGCGCGAGGAGACCTGGAACGAATTCCGTGAGCTGGTGAACATGGCACCGGCCGACCTCGAGAAGTGGCTGGAGTCCGACGACTCGCAGAGCGCAGGGCAGCACCAGGACGGGGGCGAGTCCACCGGGCACGCCTCCGGCCGGCGGATCGTCGCGATCCTGCGGGCCAAGAAGGGCGACCTCACCGACGACGACTACCGGCACATGCGCAAGGTCGTCGGCTACGTCCGCCGCCACCTGGCCCAGCGGCCCTCCGGGGACGTACAGGACTCACGATGGCGGTACTCCCTGATGAACTGGGGCCACGACCCGCTCGGCGGGTGACGGCCCGGCCGGGGAGCGTCCGCACCAAGGGTCCGGACGGTCCCCGGGTCAGGGGGCGCCGGTCTCCTGCGGGGCCGCGGCGACGCCGCTCAGCGCCAGGCTCATTCGGTGCTGGGTCTCCTCGGCCACCACACGGGCCTCCTCCACGACGTCCCCGCGTTCGCGTATGAGGCTCTCGTAGATCGGCAGTTCTTCGGTCCGGGTCGAGTCGGGGCTCACAGCGGTCGTCCAATCGATTTGCAGCCGGGATCAGAGGGGTCCGAGTAAGTCTGCGTCACGCCCTCCCACCGCGTTACCCACCCCCGTGGTGTCCAGATTTCCATCACGTGTTTCGCAAATTCCACACGTTTGCGGCAGTGGCCGTGTCCGTGACCCGGACACACGAAAGGGCCCCGGGAATCGCGTCCCGGGGCCCTTCGGTGTGCGGAGGCGTCGTCAGAGCGACGTCGTGTGCACGCCGGCGTTGCCGCCCGCAGCCGCGCCCTCCGGCGAGAGGACCGCGTGCACGGTGGCGCAGGCCTCTCCGGTCAGCGGGCCGACCAGGCCGGCGGAGAGGCCGCCCACGAGGCCCGCGGAGACATCGACGCCGCCCGCGTTGCCACCGGCCACGGTGTCCAGGTCGGTGTCGGAGAGCTCGGCGGTGTCGACCCGAGAGGTGAGGTTCATGGGGGAGTTTCCCTTCGCGTGTATGTCTCGCAATGGCGGTGAGCGCGGGTGAGCGCCGGAATCCGGGGACGAGGATTCCGCCCCGGCCGCTCCCGCCGTGCGCAGGATCAAAGCACCCCGCGGAGAGGAGATCCAACCGCTCACCGGCGAGGCGCGGCTCCGCTCGCCGACCGCCTTCACCGCTATGACCACGGCGTCACGGGACAGACTCATTCCTTCACACAGCCCGCCGCCCGACCGGGCACGGGAGTATTGCGCCCCGTTTCCCGAACCGGGCACTTCACCGCCAAGTCCCCATACGGCGAAGGTGATCCGACAGCGACTCGCCCACCACCCGGCTTCCGGGCACGCGGTGTGCAGATGTCCTGGATGTTCGTCCCCTGCCCCGCCGGGCAGCCCCAACCTCGCCGGGTGGCTCCGACCTGGCCGAGCTGGGCGTCCTCGTTGGGCGGCCTCTCTACCGTCGGCGACCCGTCCTCATCGGGCGACCTCAACCTTGTCGGGCGCTGACGGCGTGGTCAGGCGGGGACGTCCCCTCGGGTGGCCTCGTCGGACGGCCTCCCGCTCCGTCGGCCGCTCCTGACCCTGTCGACCGTTTCCCACCCGGTCGGCCGGTCTCGACCCAGCAGCCCGGCCACCGCGCAGTCGGGCGGCCTTCCGGGGGCAGGCCTCCCGGCGGGGAGCCGGCGCGGCGCCCCGACCACGTCGGCTGCCCCTCTCCGTCCACCCCGTCTCCGCCCGGCCGCCCCCGTCAGGACGCCGAGGCCGGCTGCATCAGGCGGGCCAGCAGATCGTCCAGGGTGACCAGGCCTGTGAGGCGGCCGGCGTCGTCGCGGACCACGGCCAGGGACGACCGGCGGCGGCGCAGGACCTCGATCGCGTCGGCGACCGTGGCGGTCTCGGCCAGCTCGGGCACCGGCCGGGCGAGGTCCCTCGCGGTCGTGGCACGGCCCCGGGCCCGGGCCACCAGGGCGTCCCGGGCGTGCACCGAGCCGAGGACGGTGCCGTTCTCCCGGACCAGCAGCCGGGTGCGGTCGTGCTCGGCGGCGAAGCGCAGCAGCGCCTCGACGTCCGCCCCTCCGTCGACCCAGGTGATCTCCGAGGCCGGGATCCGCAGCGCGGCGACCGGAGTCTCCGGCTCGGTCAGCGAGCGGGTCAGCAGCTCCGAATCGGTCGCGCTGATCAGACCCAGCCGCTCCGACTCCTCCACCAGGTGCGTCAGCTGCTCCCGGTTGTGCACCGAGGCCAGCTCGTCGCGCGGAGCCACCCGGCACAGCCGTACCAGGGCGTTGCTGACCCGGTTGAGCAGCCGGATCAGCGGACGTACGGCCCGCACCACGGCCCGGAAGGGCGGCGACAGCAGCATCGCCGAACGCTCCGGGTGGGCGATCGCCCAGGACTTGGGCGCCATCTCGCCGACCACCATGTGCAGGAACACCACCACGACCATGGCCACGGCGAAGGCCACGCCGTAGCTCACGGCGCTGGGCAGGCCCAGCGTGTGCAGCAGCGGGTCGAGTTCGTGCGAGATCGCCGGCTTGGACACCGAGCCCAGACCCAGCGTGCACACGGTGATGCCCAACTGGGCGCCGGCCAGCATCAGCGACAGCTCGCGCATCCCGGCCAGTGCCGCCCCGGCGCCGCGCCGCCCCTCCTCCGCCGCCTTCTCCATCCGGTGCCGTTTGGCGGCGACCAGAGCGAACTCGGCCGCCACGAAGAAGCCACTGCCGATCAGCAGCAGCACGGTCACGAAGACCGCCATCGGGAAACTCACGCCATCTCCTCGGCTTCCGCGGCCTCCACCAGCGGGCTGATCCGGACCCGGTCGGCCACGTGACGGTCCAGCGTGCGGACCTCGATCACGGCCCGGCCGCCCCCGGGCAGCTCGACCGTGACCCGGTCACCGACCGTCGGGAAGCGGCCGAGCCGGTCCACGACCAGGCCGGCCACGGTGTCGTAGTCGCCGTCCTCCGGCAGCCGGAGACCGGTTGCCTCGGTCACCTCGTCCACCCGGCGCTGGGCGTCGACCAGCCAGCCGTCACCGTCCGGGACGGCGAGGACGGTGACCCTGTCGGACTCGTCGGCGATGTCACCGACCAGCTCCTCGGCGATGTCCTCGTACGTGACGATGCCCGCCACGCCGCCGTGCTCGTCGAGGACGACCGCGAACTCGTCGTCCTGCTCCCGCATCCGCGTCACCGCGTCGGGCAGCGCGAGCGTGTCCGGCAGCAGCAGCGGCCGCCGGGCCACCTCACCCGCCCGCGCGTCGGCCAGACGCTCGGGGGGCAGCGCCACCAGCTCGCGCACGCCCAGCACGCCCACGATGTCGTCCGGATGGTCGCCGAGCACCGGGTAGTTGGAGTGGCCGTGCCGGGCGATCAGGTCGACCGCCTCCTCGGCACCGGCGTCCTTGCGGACGAACACGGCGTCCGCGCGCGGCACCATCACCTCGTCGAGGGCCCGCTCGGAGAACTCCAGCGCGTGGTCCAGCAGCGCGGCGGTGTCCTCGGGCAGTTCACCCTGCTCGTGGGACTCGCCGATCAGATGGCCGAGCTCCTCCAGGGTGGCGCCGTGGTGCAGTTCCTCCACGGGCTCGATCCCGACTCTGCGCAGCAGCCGGTTGGCCGCACTGTCGAAGATCCGTACGACGGGCCCGACGACCTTCAGATACGCCACCGTGGACGGGGCCAGCGCCTTCGCCAGCCGCTCGGGCACGGCGATCGCGAGGTTCTTCGGGGCGAGCTCACCCAGCACCATCTGCACGAACGTGGCCAGCACGAAGGCGAGCACGACGGCGATGCCGCCGACGGCCGCGTCGGGCAGCCCCATCCCCGACAGGGCGGGCCTGAGCAGCGCTGACACCGACGGTTCGGCGATGAAGCCCACCACCAGCCCGGTGACGGTGATGCCGAGCTGCGCACCGGACAGCATGAACGACAGCCGCCCCAGCACCTTCAGGGCACGGGCCGCCCTGCGGTCCCCGGCCTCGGCCTCACGCGCGAGGGTGAGCCGGTCGGCGGAGACGTAGGCGAACTCCTGGGCGACGAAATAGCCGGTACCGGCGGTGAGCACGAACACGGCGAGCAGGCCCAGCAAGGCCTCTCCGGCACTCATCGAACACCACCCCGCCGGGTGCCGCGATCACTCATCTCGTGGCGGGATGGTCGGGGACTGTGCCCCGGAGGGTCCGTCGGTCTGGCGGACAAGAACGTGCTCCTTAGCCGTGGTGTGTCTGCCGGTACAACGCTCGTCGTCGCGCCGGTGTTCCCGGATTCTACGGCCGTGTAGATGAACCCCCGTGGCCATCAGCCGGGCGATGTTGCCGACGGCCTTGCCGCGCGCCTGGGCGGTGGCGAGTGAACTGCCGCGCTCACTCGGCGTGGGCGTCCCCCGTCAGGTCCGGCACCAGCCCCCGCATCGCCGCGCACTGCTCCGGTCCCATGAAGTGCGCGAGGGACTCGGTGACCGTGGCGGCGAGTGGGGCCGAGGCCTCCTTGAGCAGGCGGCGGGCCTTGTCCGTGAGGGCGACCTCGATGCCCCGCTTGTCACCGCAGACCGACCTGCGGGTGACCAGGCCGGCGTGCTGCAGGCAGGCGATCCGGCAGCGCACCATGTGGGGCCTGGTCACCGTGAAGGGCGCCTTCGGCACCGTCGGCGGCACCGGCGAGGTCCGGCCCTACGGGTCCGCCGTCGGCACCCTGACCTTCGACGCCGCCTCCCTGGACACCAAGAACGCCAAGCGCGACACCCACCTCAGGTCCGAGCACTTCTTCGACGCCGACCACCACCCCGAGATCACCTTCGCGGCCCGCAGCGCCGAGCTCCGCGACGGGACCAGGTGCACGTCGTCGGCCGGCTGACGGTGCGCGGCATCAGCAGGCCGCTGTCCCTGACCGCGCGCGTGACGGACCGGGACGCCGCGGGCCTCACGCTGGACACCGAATTCCACCGTGGAGCGCGAGCAGTTCGGCATGGGCCGGAACCAGCTGGGCATGATCCGCGGCCGCACCACGGTCACCGCCACCCTCCGCTTCACCCGGGCCACGGCCTGACGCACGCCGAAGGACGCCAACGGCCGCCGCTGAGCGGGACCCGGACGGACGTGAAGAATCCGGTGTGACCCGGGTAAGGGGCATGGCCCTGCGCCCCCCGGGGCACCCCGACCCTTCGGCCCCGGCCTCAGTACACGTCCCGCACATACCGCTTCTCCGCCGCGAGCTGCTTCACATACGCGGCGGCCTCCGCCTCGCCCAGCCCGCCGTGCGTCATCGCGACGTCCCTCAGGGCCCGGTCCACGTCCTTCGCCATGCGGGACGCGTCGCCGCACACGTAGAAGCGGGCCCCGTCGCACAGCCAGTGCCACAGCTCGGGCCCGTGCTCGCGCATGCGGTCCTGCACGTACACCTTGTTGCGCTGGTCCCGGGAGAAGGCGGTGTCCAGCCGGGTGAGCGTGCCCTCGTCGAGCAGTGCCGTCAGCTCGTCCTCGTAGTAGAAGTCCGTCGCCCGGTGCTGCTCCCCGAAGAACAGCCAGTTGGGGGCCCGGTGGCCGAGCGCCCGCCGCTCCTCCAGGAAGCCGACGAAGGGCGCCACACCGGTGCCCGGGCCGACCATGACCATCGGCGTCGACGCGTCGGCCGGGGGCCGGAAATGCGGCGAGCGCTGCACGAACACCGGCACCTCCGTGTCCGGTCCGGCGTCCGCGAGGTACGGCGAGCAGACCCCGCCGCGCGCCCGGCCGTGCAGGTTCTCGTACCGCACCACGGACACCGTCAGCGCCACCCGCCGGGGATCGACCAGCGGACTGGACGATATGGAGTACAGCCGCGGCTGGAGCTTGCGCAGCACCCCGGCCCACTCCTCGGCGCCCGCCCGCACCGCGTACTCGGCGAGCACGTCCACGGCCTGCCGCCCCCAGCTCCACTGCGCCAGCCCGTCCTTGTTGTCGGGCCGCAGCAGCCTGCGCAACTCGTGCTTGTCCCGGGCGCGTTCGGCGACGAAGCGCAGCAGGTCGGGGGTGATCCGGGTGATGTCGAGATGCCGGTGCAGCGCCTCGCCGAACGGCACCTCACCGACCCCGTCGACCGTCACGGCCGACCCGGCGTCCACCCCGGTCACCGCCAGCCACTCCGCCACGAGGGAGGGCGCGTTGACCGGCCGCACCCCGAGCGCGTCCCCGGCCTCGTACGCCAGGTCCGTCCCGGCCGTGTCGAAGGTGAACCGCCGGACCTCCTTGCCCGCACCGTCCCCGCTGAGCAGCCGGTTGCCGGCCAGCCGGGCGGTGGTGACGGGCTTGGACCTCGTCCTGCGCATCTCGGCCGGGGCAGCGGGCTCCTCGGCCGGGGCAGCGGGCGTCTCCGCCGGGGCGGCAGACCCCTCGGCCGGGGCGGCGGACCGCTCACCCAGCGCCGACAGCACCTGGTCGAGCCACTCCCCGGCGGACGGCTCGAAGTCCGGCTCGCAGTCCGTGCGCGGCGCCAGCCGTACCCCGCCGAGCTCGTCGAGCCGCGCGTCCAGCCGCCGCCCGTGCCCGCAGAAGTCGTCGTACGAGGAGTCACCGAAGGCCAGGACGGCGTACCGCACCCCGTCCAGCCGCGGGGCCCGCTCGCCGCAGAGCGCGTCCCAGAAGCCGGAGCCGTTGTCGGGCGCGTCGCCGTCCCCGAAGGTGCTGGTGATGAACAGCAGGTCGGCCGTGCGGGCGAGCGTCCCGACGTCGGCCTCGTCCATGCCGATGAGCGTCGTACGGTGCCCGGTCGAGGTCAGCCGCTCGGCGGTGGCGATGGCGAACTCCTCCGCGTTCCCGGTCTGCGAGGCCCACAGCACGACGATCTCCCGCCCCGCGGGCCGGTCCTCCCGCGGCCCGGCCGCCCCGGTCCGTGAGTACATGCCGGCCAGCACCCCGTTCACCCACAGCGCGTGCTCGGGCGAGAAGGGCGCGTCGGGCGGCAGCACCGGTACCCCGGGGGCGCCGGAGCCGAGCCCCGCGAGGAAGCCGGTGAGGTACCGGCGCTCCTGTGCGGAGAGCACTGGGGGAGGGGAGGGTGCGATGCCGAAGGGATCGGCGCCCCCCGGCGCCACGGCCGTGGGGCTCAGGGCCGGTGCCTCCGGCGCGGGCGTCGGCGACGCCACCCTCGACAGCGACACGGCGCACACCTTGAACTCCGGCTGGAACGACAGCGGATCCACCGCGTCGCTCGTCACCGCGTTGATGCTCAGGTACTCGCCGAACAGATCGTTCCAGTGGAACGGCGCGAAGCAGCCCCCCGGCCGCACCCGGTCGGTCACCACCGCCGGCAGCACGGCCCGCCCGCGCCGCGACGCCACCTCCACCAGATCGTCGTCGGCGACCCCGAGCGCCGCGGCGTCCTGAGGGTGCAGCTCCACGAACGGCCCCGGATTCAGCTTGGTGAGCTTGGCGACCTTCCCGGTCTTGGTGAGCGTGTGCCACTGGTGCTGCACCCGCCCGGTGTTGAGCACGAACGGATAGTCGTCGTCCGGCATCTCGGCGGCGGGCAGATGAGGCCGCGCGAAGAACACGGCCCGCCCGGAATCCGTCGGAAAGCGCAGCCCCTCGTCCCCCACGTACCGGACCGGATTGCGCTCCGGCCCGTCCTCCCGCGCCGCCGGCCACTGCACGGGCGTCTCCCGCAGCCGCTCGTACGTGACCCCGCGCAGATCCCACCCCGTCCTGGGGTTGAAGAACCGCCGGATCTCCTCGAAGACCTGCTCGGCGCTGTCGTACGAGAACCCCTTCTCGTACCCCATCGCGCGCGCCACCGCCGCGATGATCCGCCAGTCGGCCATCGCCTCCCCGGGCGGGTCCGCGGCGGCCCGGGCCAGGGTGAGGTTGCGCTCGCTGTTGACGAAGACGCCCTCCGCCTCGGTCCACATCGCGCCGGGCAGGACGACGTCGGCGTACGCGTTCGTCTCGGTGTCGGCGAACACGTCCTGCGTGACGACGAACTCGGCCGCCTCCAGCCCCTCGATGACCGTACGGCGATTGGCGACCGAGGCGACCGGGTTGGTGCAGATGATCCAGCAGGCCTTGATCTGCCGGTCCGCCATCCGCCGGAACATGTCGACGGTGCCCTGCCCGGACCCGTCGGCCCGCAGCGTCCCCGGCGGCAGCTCCCACACCTCCTCGGTGAACGCCCGCTCCTCCTCGACGAGCACCGACCGCTGCCCCGGCAGCCCCGGCCCCATGTAACCCATCTCGCGCCCGCCCATGGCGTTGGGCTGCCCGGTCAGGGAGAACGGCCCGGCGCCCGGACGGCAGATCGCCCCCGTGGCCAGATGCAGGTTGACCAGGGCGTTGGTGTTCCAGGTGCCGTGCGTGGACTGGTTCAGGCCCATGGTCCAGCAGCTCATCCACCGCTGCCCGGCCGCACCGATCAGCCGGGCGGCCTCCCGCAGATCGTCCTCCGCGATCCCCGTGGTCTCCGCGACCGCGGCCGGGGCGTAGTCGGCGAGGAACCCGGGCAGCGCCTCCCAGCCCTCGGTGTGCGCGGCGACGAACTCCTCGTCCACGTGCCCGCCGTCGTGCAGCAGCCACAGCACGCCGTTCAGCAGCGCGAGGTCGGTCCCCGGCCTGACCTGGAGGAACAGATCGGCCTTGGCAGCGGTCGCGGTCCGCCGTGGATCGACGACGATCAGCTTGGCGCCCGCCTTGACCCGCTCCATCATCCGCAGGAAGAGAATCGGATGGCAGTCGGCCATGTTCGACCCGATGACGAGAAAGGCGTCCGCCCGGTCGAAGTCCTCGTACGAACCCGGCGGCCCGTCCGCGCCCAGGGACAGCTTGTAGCCGGTGCCCGCGCTCGCCATGCACAGCCGCGAGTTCGACTCGATCAGGTTCGTCCCCACGAACCCCTTGGCCAGCTTGTTCGCCAGATACTGCGCCTCCAGGCCCATCTGCCCGGAGACGTAGAAGGCCACCGCGTCCGGCCCGTGCTCGTCGACGATCGTCCGCAGCCGCGCCGCCGTCTCGGCGATCGCGTCGGCCACGGGCACCGGGACCGCCTCCTCGCCCCGGTCGTCCCGCACGAGCGCCGTGGCCAGCCGCCCGGGCACGGCCAGCATGTCGGCCGTGGTCGCGCCCTTGGTGCAGAGCCGCCCCGCGTTCGCCGGATGCGTCTTGTCACCGGACGCCTTCAGCACCGTGCGCCGCCCGTCCGGGCCCGCCCCCACGTCGAGCACGAGACCGCAGCCGACCCCGCAGTACGAGCAGACGGTGCGCACCTGCCGCGTGTCCGGCCGGCTTCCGGGGGTCGAGTTCATGCCCTGACGGTACGAATCGCCCGTTACGCCTCTGTCACACGGCTCGATCATCGGGCGTTACGCCCGTCACACAGCCGCCTTCCGGACGTTGTGAGATGCATTGAGGTCGCGGAGCGTGTCGTTGTTGGGCCGAACGGGTGACTCTGCGCAAGAATTGCCCGATGCAGACAGCAAGTGCGATCCAGGACGGAGCATGCCGGTGAACAGCCACGATGTCACCGACGAACAGTGGGAGGGGCTCGCCCAGGTCGTACCGCTGCGGGGCCGGGACGCCTGGCCGTCCGCCGTCGGCCACCGGTCCATACCCGAGGCCGAGACGGAGACCCGCCGCCGTTTCGTCGTCCTGCGCGTGAACGTCTTCGCCGACGCCCGCGACGTCGCCGAGCGGTTGATGGCGGGCGTCCCCGTCCTCCTCGACCTCACCGGCGCGGAGACGGAGGTCGCCAAGCGCGTCCTCGACTTCAGCACGGGTGTCGTCTTCGGCCTGGCGAGCGGGATGCACCGGGTGGACCGCAACGTGTTCCTGCTGACGCCGGCGGGAACCGAGGTGACCGGGTTGATGGAGGGAGCGGGCCTCCCCGGGGTGTGACGCGGACGTGGCCGTGGGCATCACCGCAGACGTGACCCGTAGGCATGACCGCGGACATGACCGCAGACGTGACCGTAGGCATGACCGCGGACATGACCGCAGCCGTGCCCCCAGTCATGACCGCAGTCGTCACCGTAGCTCGATCGTAGGAAGCCCCCGGAGACGGAACGGTTCGTCCAGGCGCCGGAGCCCTACCGTCCGGACATGACCCACTGCGCCAGCCCGTCCTTGTTGTCGGGCCGCAGCAGCCTGCGCAACTCGTGCTTGTCCCGGGCGCGTTCGGCGACGAAGCGCAGCAGGTCGGGGGTGATCCGGGTGATGTCGAGATGCCGGTGC
>NZ_JAIGQA010000177.1:0-16357 GCF_019733245.1 Streptomyces sp. WAC04114 | reverse complement strand
ACCCGGACGGGTGACGGGAGGCCGGCCGGGGGCACCTTCTTGGGGGCGCGCGATACTACGCGACGGGCCCGCGCGGCGAGGCACCTTCCGGGGGGCGCGGGGAACTGCGCGACCAGCTCCCACCCCGCCGCACCGGACCACGCACCTAGACCTTCCGCCCCACCCCGCAGTACGCATCCACGGCATCAGAACCGACAGCACCGGAACCGGCATCACCGGAGGTCTCCGCCCGCCACTCGGGAACCCTCACCACCCCCGGCTCCACCAGCTCCAGTCCGTCGAAGAACCCGGCGATCTCGGCCACCGGCCGGACGTAGTACGGCACCGCTCCACTCGCGTTGTACGCCTCCGACGCGGCGATCATGCCCTCGCTGGTCGCGGTGCTGTCGCTGATCACCAGGTGACTGCCGGACGGCAGCCCGGCCATGAGCCGCCGCACCAGCTCGCGCGCCTGCCCGTAGTCGGCGACGTGGCCGAGGGTGTTGAGGATCATCAGGCCGACCGGCCGGGACAGGTCGAGCGTGCCGGCGGCGGCCTTCAGGACGGCCTCGGGGTCGTACAGGTCGGCGTCCAGGTACGCGGTCCTGCCCTCACGGGTGCTGGTGAGCAGGGCGTTCGCGTGGGCCAGCACGATGGGGTCGTTGTCGACGTAGACGATCCGGGCGTCGGGTGCGACGCGCTGGGCGACCTCGTGCGTGTTGTCGGCGGTGGGCAGCCCGGTGCCGACGTCCAGGAACTGGCGTACACCCTGCTCACCGGCGAGGTAGCCGACGGCCCGCCCCAGGAACCGGCGGCTCGTGACCGCCACGTCGACGAGGCCCGGGAAGATCGACTTGATCTGGTCGCCGATCTCGCGGTCGACCTCGTAGTTGTCCTTGCCGCCGACGAAGTAGTTCCAGAAGCGGGCCGAGTGCGGCTTGGAGGTGTCGATGCGGTCGCGCAGGCGGTCGTCGGACACGGCGGGGCCTCCTGGGGGGGGCGGGGAAGGGGGACCGGCTCACCAACCTAGACGAACGTGCCGGTGCGGTAACGGTGTTGTCCCTCCCGCCACCACCCTGCCGTGGAGTTTCGGCCACGAGAACGGTTGCTGCACACCTCGGTCGCTGCACACCTCGGTCGCTACACCCCGCGGGAGGCGAGGCCACCCAACCCGCCGCCGCCCTCGTGCCCACGGCCCTGCGTGGCCAGCCAGAACGCCCACGCCAGGGACCACAGCAGCAGCCCGGCGGCGATCGGCGTACCGAAGATGATCAGCAGCCCGGCTCCGATGTTGGCTCCGACACCCCCCGCGGTCAGGATCCGCCATCCCACACCGGCCATGAGCCCGAGCGCCACCAGCGGCCCGAGCACCCCCCACCACCGCTGGTCCATCGCCCCGCGCAGGGACCGCCGCACGAGCACCACCGCACCGGCCACCGCCAGCACCACCCCGAGCCCGCCGGCGACGGCGGCCACGCCGTCCCCGATGTCCCACGGCCGGAACGCGTAGTCCAGCTCACTGGCCGGCAGCCCGGCGTAGTTCTGCTGCCCCATCAGCCCCCAGGCGGCCACAGGCACCCCGCCGACGAGCGCGGCCCCGGCCGCCACGATTCCCCGATTCGTCATACGACCAGGATCGGGGGGCGGTGCGGGGGTCGTCATGAGCACGCGTACTCAAGTACGACATGCGTTCACGTGCCCGCACGTCGCCCGCCCCGGGCCGTCCCGCCGGAACGACCCGTGGCGCGGCGGCCGCCGCCGCCGCGCCACGGGCTCTCAGGGGGCCACCGCGCGACCCGTCTGCGGGGAGATCGCCCCCGCGCACAGGCCTCGGGAGGCCAGGGTCTGGGCGATGCGGGGGACGGCCGCCAGGGTGTTGGCCGGCCAGTCGTGCATGAGGATGACCTGGCCGTTGGTGAGGCGGGCGACGGACTGGACGATCGCGTCGGTGCTCGCGCCGTTCCAGTCCTGGGAGTCGACGTGCCTGATGATCTCGGTCAGGCCGTGGCGGGCCGCGACCGACTTCACCGTCGCGTTCGTCTCGCCGTACGGCGGGCGGAACAGTTTCGGTGTGCCGCCTCCCGCGTTGGCGACGGCCTGCTGGGTGCGGGAGATCTCGGAGTCGATCTGCGCCTGGCTCAGCCGGGTCAGGTGCGGATGGGTGTAGCTGTGGTTGGCGACCCACATCCCGGCCGTCACCTGGGCCCGGACCAGGGACGGGTTGGCGGCCGCGTTCTGGCCCGTGTTGAACAGGGTGGCCCGCAGCCCGTTCTGCCTGAGGGCGTTGAGCAGGCTCGCGGTGGTGCCGGACGGGCCGTCGTCGAAGGTGAGTCCGACGTATCCGGTGCAGGCGGCGGCCCGCGCCGGGGCGGCGGTCGAGGCCGTGGCCGGGGCGGTGAGGGCGGCGGCCGCCGCGAGGACGGCCAGCACCCGTGTCGTCGTCGCCACTAGCCCACCCTGATGCTGGAGTTGCCGCTGCTCTGGTAGCCCTCGGTCGCCATGATCATGTAGTACTTGAAGTCGCCGAGGGGCATCCCGGCCCGGCCCCACGCGTCGAAGTGGTTGCCGGTCGTGATGGTGCCGCCCGTCCGCTTCTGCTGACGCACGCTCCAGTACTGGTCGAAGGTCTTCGTGCCCTCGACGGACGGGGCGTTGTACCGGGTCGTCTTGTAGATGTCGTACGTGCCGCCGTCGCTGGTGACGGTGCCCTTGTACTGGCCCGTGGGCCGGTAGGTGCCCCAGTTGTCGACGATGTAGTACTCGACGAGCGGGTTCGCCGTCCAGCCGTAGAGGGTCAGGTAGGCGTTGCCGGACGGGTTGAACGAGCCCGAGTAGGTCACGGTGCGACGGGAGCCGTTGCTCCAGCCCTTGCCGGCGACGAAGTTCCCGGTGTTCCGCCAGGACGTGCTGTAACTGCCGCCGGAGGACAGGGTCATGGACACCGTGCCCGGCGCGTCCGTCCAGAACGAGTAGTAGTAGCCGTTGTCGGTGCCCGTCTGGTTCCTGGTGATGACGGTGTCGGCGTGCGCGGTGCCCGGCAGGGCGAGGGCGGCGACGGCGACCAGCAGCAGGGTGACGGTGCTGCTGAGCAGCAGCCGTAAGCGGCCGAGGGCGTGGGTCATGGGGTGCTTCCTCCTCGTGTGCGGGGGGTCGATGGAGGCGCTCTGTCACCCGGGAGTGTTGGTATGACCCTGTCAACTGTCAATAGTTTCGGCGACGGTTGCGAAATATTCGTTGCCCACTCAAGGTGCCTGGCGGTGGATATGTTCTGTTCGGCAGGGTGTTGAGCTTGAGGAATGAGAAGAACCCTGCCCGACCAGTGTGGAGGGCAGGGTTCCGATCATCGAATGTTTCGACGGGTTTCCGGATCAAACCAGCGTGCCGGTGCCTCGCGTCCGCATGATCCGCTCCATCCTCGCGTCCAGTTCCGCCCGTTCCGCCGCCGCGCGCTCCGCATGGGCCCGCTGGTACTCCTGATCCAGACGGCCCATGCGGTCGGCCGCCTCCAGCTGGACGCGGTGGCGACGGACGTCGTGCTCCATGCGGGCGCAGGTCTGCTGGACCTCGAGCTCCTCGGTGTACAGCCTGCGGCTCGTGCGGTGCCGGGCGCCGAGGAGGGTGTCGTACACCGTGGCGCCGCTGAGGACCTTGGCGAGGACGGGCATGGCGTCCAGGCAGAGCAGGAGCAGGTGCAGCACGATCGTCAGGAAGAGGGCGAAGCCGTCCGACCCGGCGACCTCCTTGAGGCCGTGGGCGCGGGTGAGGATGCCATCGGTGTCCAGGTCGGCGGCCCGCTGCCGGGTCTTGTCGTCGATGGCCTTCTGGAGCACGGGCTGGTAGCCGTCGGCGGCCCGGTCCTTGCGGGCGGACAGGGCCCGGCCCTCCGCGACCATGTCCTCCAGCTGCTTCTCGTACGTCTTGACCTTGCTGTTCTTCTCGTACTCCGACGTGGCCTTCCGGGCCCGTTCGCAGGTGATGGTGACGTCCCGGACGCCGCCCCGCCAGATCCAGTACTTCGGGCCGCACAGGCGCTGTTCCGTGGCGAGCTTGCCGTTCAGGGTCTTGTTGATGCCGGCGACCTGGGTACGCAGGGCTGCCGCACGGTCGCTGTTGGCGTCGATCTGGCGGGCCAGTTCCGCCGGGGAGCCCGCCACCTTCAGCTGGTAGCGGGCGCACTCGGCGCGGCCGGTGGTGGCGGCGCCGTCGGTCGGGTTGCAGGAGACGAGCATGCCCCGGTAGTCGGCGACCCGCTGCTCGTTGCCGACGGAGATCTCCTGGCGGATCTCCTTGTCGAAGATCTGGAAGAGGATCGGTTCGGCGATGAACAGGCCCAGCAGCACCGAGAGGAAGAAGCGGGCGAGCAGCGTCCATTTGCGGACTCCGGTGCCGTGGGTGCTGGAGACCAGCCAGCTGTCCAGGGCCAGGATCACCCAGAACCAGACCACGGCGACCCCGAGGACCGCCGCCGGCGGCAGGTCGGAGCGGAAACTGGACAGCGCCAGGACCATCGAGATCGCGCCCAGCAGCGCCGTGTTGACGACGAGGGCGCCGTACCAGGTGTAGCGGGGACGCTCCTCCGGCACCCAGGAGAGGAGTCCCTCCTCGATGCCGATGAGGCGGCGCAACCGGGGGGCCCAGCCGTACGCCGGCGGCGCCGGGCGCGACTGGCCGCCGCCCCGGTCGTCGTCGTAGGCGGCACTGTCGGCCGGGCGGAGCGGGGTGTCAGTGGCCAAGGCTCCCCTCCTGGTTCGCGGGGTCGAAGTCATCGACGTCGGTGTCGTCCGCGGCGGCCTCGGTGTCGGAGGCGGGCCGTTCGGGCGCCCGGCGCAGCGTGCCCTTCACCTCGCCCTTCAGCTCCGGCTGCGGAGCCTCGGGACCGGTGCCCTGCGGCGTGGTCTGGTTGTAGGGGACGTCGCCGACGCTGTTGATGAAGGCGCCCGCGTCGTACATGGTGCTGTCGAACAGGCCCCGGTCGATGGCCTGTTTGCCGAGGGTGGCGCGCACCGTGAGCTGCTGCTTGGCCAGCTCGTGCTGGTCGCGCCGGAGTTCCTTGGCGTCCTCCCGCTTCTCGATGCGCCGGCGCAGACTGTCCTGGTGCTCCAGGTCCCAGCGCCGGGCCCTCTCCGCCCGCTCGGCGGCGGTCTCCTCCCGCTCCTCCTTGCGGGTCAGCTCGTGGCGGCGGTCATCGCGTTCGACCTGCCAGCGCTCGTCCTCCCGGTCCAGGCCGCGGCGGGTGAGCTCGTAGTCCCGGTCCAGGCGCAGCCGGTCGTCCTTGCGGGAGTCCCAGCGCTCCTCGGCCGCGTGTAACCGCTGGGACAGCTCGTCGGCGCTGATGTCGCCGTTGCGCCAGGCGAGATAGTCGGCGGCGACCGGGTCGGAGCCGATCAGCTTGATGTCGTCCTCGATCTCGGCCCGGGTGAAACGGTTGCGCCGGCGCTCGATCTCCAGCTCGTAGTCCTGCTGCTCGGCCCCGGACTCGCGCTCGTAGCCGCTGCGCAGCGTCTCCTCCTGCTGCCGGTTGCGCTCCTTGCGCACCGCCTGCAGGCTGCGGATCTCCTCGCGCTTCAGCTCCAGTTCGGCCTCGCGCAGGGCCCGGTCCAGGGCCGCCTCCTGCTCCATCTCCTCCCGCCGGCGGTCGCGTTCGCGGTCCCGGCGGGTCCTCTCCATCTCCGCGACGTACGCGGACATCTCCTCGGGCGACAGAACCTCGATCACCCCGTGCCGGGCCCGGATCCCCGACACGACGGAGGGCCGCATCTCGTGGTACGCGGTCAGCCGGGCGTCGATCCGGGTACGCACGGCGGCGGTGTCGACGACGGGCAGGTCGCTGCCGTCCTCGGTCAGGCCGGGCACCTCGCGCAGATGGGCGAGCAGCAGCGCCTCCACGTCGGTCACCCCGTCGCGTACGACCGCGCACGGGTCGGTGACCGTGCAGTGGAACCAGGCCCGTACGGTGAAGTCGCCCGCCTCCGCCGAGGGGATCCGCGTCTCCACGACGACGGGGACCTCGATACGCCGGTCCACGACGGTGACCGAGCTGGCGTCGACCACCACCGGGTCGTCGGCGCGCAGCTGTCCGTGGTCCTCGACGTACTCCTCGCCGACCCGGAAGATCCGTACCTGGTGGGCGGCCATCCTGGGCAGCTCGTCGTCGCCGCGCGTCACCCGCTTGCGCCAGAGGCCGCCGCGCTTCTCCGGCCGCCCGTACTCCCGCTGCTCGACGAGCGGGTATTTCTCAGCCATGCCTGTCAGCCCTCCGTGCTCAGTACGGCGGTAAGGAAGATCTCGACGAGGTCGGTGACCGCCTCGTCGGCGCGGGCGGCGACCTGCCGCAGCGCGCCGGCCAGCGGCGGACGGTCGTCCGCCGGCAGGGCCGCGCCCAGGGCGTGGCCGAACCGCCCGGCCAGCCTCTCCGGATGTTCGGACACGGCCGGCAGCTCGCGCAGGGTGGCGTACAGGGCCGCCAGGGCCCGGCCCCGGCGCGGCAGGTTGTCCAGGACGCCCGCCCACACCTGGCCGATCGTGGTGGTCTGCCGGGCGTCCCGCTCCAGCAGCGCGGCGCACACCAGCCGCCCGGTCCGCGCGTCCCGGGCGCGCAGGACGGTCATCGCGGCGCCCAGGACGTTCTCCTTGGGCTGACCGGTCAGCGTCTCGCGGTGCCGGCGCAGCCGGTAGGCCAGGGGCCGGAGCACCGCGCCGGTGTCCTGCCCGCACTCCGCGAGCACCGCGACCAGCCCGGCCAGCGCGAACGCCGCGTCCACGGGCAGCCCGCCACGCCGGACGATCAGCCGGAGCAGGTTCGTGACGGCGTCCGTGGGGAAGCGCACGCCCAGTGCGCCGCTGAACGCGGCCGCGGCGGTCGAGCGCAGCGCCGGGTCGTGGGAGCGGGCCCAGCCCCGGGCGAGACCCAGCGCGGTGGCGGCGAGACTCTCGTCCAGGCACATGCACTGCAGCACCAGTGTGGCCGTCGACTGCCCGGCGGGCCCGGCGGTGCCGCCCGCCCACGGGTGCAGGTAGTTGTCGGCGACCTCGTCGAAGGCGGGCCGGGCGAGCAGCGCCAGACCCTGCGCCACCGACAGCTGCAGCCCCAGCCCCGGCTGGGCGGCGACGAGTTCGGTGAGCCAGTCCCGTACGCCGTTCCAGTACGGCGTGGACCGCTTGGTCCACAGCTCCTCCAGCGCCCACTGCCGGTACTGTGGATGCGGGAAGACCAGCGCGGTCCGGGTGAGCGCGCCGTTCTTGCGCTCCTCCACGGCGACGAGCGCGTTGCGGGACAGCGACAGCCGGCGGTCCACGGCACGCCGGGCCGCCGCGCTCTGCTCCTCCTCGGTGACGGGCTCCGGGAACGCCGGCGCCACCCAGCCCTCCAGCCGCTCCTGGCAGGTCTCGAAGTCCCGGTAGCCGGCGCCGTTGACGAAGGCCAGCGTCGTGACCTCGGCCCATTCCTGCGGCGTGCGCTCCCGGAGGAACCACTCGCGCACGGGCTGCGCCGCGCTGCTGCCGTAGTCCTGCCAGACCTCCTCCGGTGCTCCGCCGCACGCGATCCGCCCGGCGGCCGCCGCGACCTCCGCGATCCGGCACCCTTCGGGCATCAGCGCCGCGGCCCGCTCAACGGTGTCCTCGGCGCACCCGGCCCGCGCCAGCCGAACCCGCAGGACGGCCGTGAGGTCCGGAAGGTGCCACGGCACGTGCCGCACCGACTCCACGACAGCGCCGTCCACCGGGTGCACGGTGGTGACGACCAGGTGGGCGTCGTGCTCGCGGACGGTGTCGCGTACGCGTCGCCAGTCGAAGTCCGCCGTCTGGGAGCTGTCCTCGCCGGTCCGGTCGAGCAGGACGTAGCCGACACCCTTCTCGAAGGCGACCTTCCCGCTCGCGAGGTCGTCCAGGCTGCGGCCCGGGGAGAGCACGACGTACTCCGACCCGTCCGCGAGGGCGTCGACCAGCGCCACCGCTCCGGACCGCTTGCCCGAACCCGGGGGCCCCACCAGGACCACGACCGCGTCCTGCTCCAGGGCGAGCACGGCCCGCTCGAAGCAGGCGGGCTTGACGTACGGCGCGAGGATCGCGTCCGCTTCCCCCGCGTCGAGGCGGCCGACGGCGCGCCGTCGGGCATTGTCGGATCCGGCGGTGCCGAGGCCGAACTGGGCACCGGAGGCGTTGAGTTCTCCGTAGAAGTACTGGTTGACGTTGTTGTGGTGGACCTGCCCGGGCGGGCCGGCGGGGGCCGTCGGCTTCGCCGGCCCGGGTGGATCCTGCTGGGGCTCGGGCTCGACCGTGCTCGCCAGTTCCGGTTCCGGTTCTGGTTCCGGCTTCGGATCGGGAGGCGTATGTGCGGCCGGGGTGTCCGGCGCGTCGTCCGAGTGGTGCGCGTCCGGTTCGGGCCGGGGCGCGGCGCTGTGCTCGCTGTGTTCCTCGTGTTGCTCGTTCATCCTCGGCCGTCACTCAGGTCACTTGGAGATCCCGAAGACGGCACCCTGGGCGTGAACGGTTCCGTTGATGACCTGAACTACCGTGTCACCCGGTGCAGTTGGGGCGCTCGGGGGGCGCATGACGGCAGCTTCCGCGCCCCCCGGGCCCCCTTCCGCGCCGGGTTCGGCGACCCCGAGATCGAGGCTCTTCGCGTCGTACCCCGGCACCCGGATCCACGCCCGCCCCGCGTACTCCTTCTCCGCGACGCGCACCTCGCGGAACTCCTGGGGCCGGATCGTCGTGTACGCCTCGCCGATCACGTCGTTGAAGACGGTCGCGGAGACCGCGAGCGCCAGGTGCGCCTCCGGAGCCGCGGCCAGCGCCGCCTTCAGCACCCTGCTGTCCAGCAGCCGGCCGATCTCGACCGGGGCGCGGCCCTCGAAGCCGTTGGCCGCGGGCGAGGCGGTGCCGAAGTGCACCGCGGCCCGCAGCCGCAGCCAGGCCTCGTCGCGCCGATTGCGGTTGAACGTGCGCAGCCCGGACTCCAGCTGCCGCATGAACGGGTCGACCAGACCGGGCTCGGACGCCCCCTGCGGCAGAACCGCGAACACGGAGTCACCGCCGACCTGCGTCACCCACTGCTCCCAGTCGAGCCCGGCCACCTGGGCCGCCTCTTCGAGCAGCCGCCGGATCGCCTCCTGCCACTCGCGCTGCGTCACCACGTCGACGCCGCCATACCCTTTCGCGTCGACCGCCAGCAGCAGTCTGCGACCGAACGTTCCCATGCCTGAACTCCCCGCTCACTGAAAGTGGAGCCGCACCCCGGGATCGGATGTGAGGGCGCACTCCGGCAGACACCGGCGTCCGCTCCCCCCAGAGGCGGACGCCGGTAGGCCAGTCCTACACGCGGCGTCCGCCCGGAACCCCGTCGAAATACGGGATGCGGAAAGGTGCGGAAACATACAGCGGTGGCATGAAGTTACGGACGGGTTCGGCACGTTGGTGATGACGACTGACCACCGAAGTCCGCAATCCCGCAGAAATCCCGGGTTCCGTGGCCGGTTCCGGGGCGTACTGGAAGCAGCGCACACCCGGCCCACCACAGGGCGAACAGCCCACCGGTCCCACAAGGAGCAGCATGCCGTCGTCCACCGGTACCCGCCCCGACAGCCGCCCCGCGCAGTTCATGTTCGGCGCCCTGCAGACCACCCACCAGCACGCCGACACCAAGGCCGGGATCCTCGCCGCGGCCCAGGCCGCGCTCGTCGGCACGGCAGGCTACTGGAGCGCCCCGGCCCTGCGCGCCGCGTCCGCGGGCGGTCCGGCGGGCGTGGCCGCCGGTCTGCTGCTCGCCCTGTTCCTCTGCGCGATGTTCGGCGGGGCGGGATTCCTCGCCGCCACCCTGCGCCCCCGGGTCCTGCGCCCCGCCGGCGTCAACCGCTACAGCTTCGTCCACCTCGCCTCGGGCCCCGACATCCTGCCCGCCCGCGGCAGTGGCGACCACGACCCCGACGCGGAGCGCGAGGAGCTCTCCCGGACGATCCGGTTCCTGTCGCAGGTGGCGGTGCGCAAGTACCGGTGCGTCACGGCGGCCGTGATCTGCACGGCGGTGATGGGCCTCAGCGCGGGGCTGCTCGTGGTGCTGCGGCCGGTGCTGGGCTGACCCGGTCACTCCTCCGGCGGCAGGTCGCCGATGTCCCGGAGCCGGTGCAGATCCCGTATGACGGTGGAGCCGTAGCCCGTCTCCAGCAGCCCGTCCCGGCGCAGGTCGCGCAGCCCCTTGTGGACGGTCGTCTCCGCGGCGCCGGTGAGCGCGGCCAGCTCGGGCTGGGTGAGCCGGCAGCCGAGCACCATGCCGCCCTCGACGGGACGGCCGTACAAGGTCGCGAGTTCCACCAGGAGCCGGGCGAGCCGTACCTTCGCCGGGTAGCCCTTGAAGTCGAGGCGCCTGCGGTTGGCCCAGCGCAGCCGGTCGGCCAGGATCCCGGTCAGGGCCAGATGCACCTCCGGCCGCTTGGCCAGCAGGGCGTGCAGGGCGGCCGGCTGGACGACCTGGGCGGTCAGCGGCCCGCACGCGGTCACCGTGGCCGAGCGCGGAGACCCGTCCAGCGCGGCCATCTCACCGACACTGTCCCCTCCGACCCGCACCGCCAGCAGGGACTCCTCCCCGTTCTCCACCCGGGCCGTCACCTTGGCGAAGCCGGACAGCAGCACCAGCAGGTGCCGGTCGCGGGCGCCCTCGCCGATCAGCACCTTCCCGGCCTCGAACCGCGTCGGCACCCCCAGGCCCAGCAACTCCCGCCGCGCCTCGGACGGCACCGCCCCCAGCAGACTGCGCGCGGGCCACTCCACGGAGTCGTACGGCATGGCAGGCTCCCCCGGCCGGTCGGCTAACCACGAGCTAGGTGCATCCTGCCCGCTGTTCACGCCCGGGGACGCGGAACACGGGAAAGTGGGGTGCCCCCGCCTCACGCCGGTGCGGGCACCACGCTGCGGCCCGTCTCGTGGGCGTAGAGCGCCGCACGGTCGTGCAGCGCCGCGTGGACCGCCATCCGGGCGTCCCGGCGGCGCTGGGCGGGGCCGTCCGGGAGGTGCAGGATGCCCGCGTTGCCGCGGGAGCCGCGCTGGACCTCGGCCGTACGCGGGATGCGCAGCGCCTCGTAGTGGGCCAGGCGCTCGGGGATCGCCGCGGCCGGCGCGTCGGCCAGGCAGGCGGCCAGGTCCATCGCGTCCTCGATCGCCTGGTTGGCGCCCTGCGCCATGAACGGCAGCATCGGGTGGGCCGCGTCACCGAGCAGCGTGATGCGGTCGGTGGACCAGGTCCGCAGCGGCGGCCGGTCGTGCAGCGCCCACTGGTGGGTCGTCTCCACGGCCGCGACGATGTCGGCGACCAGGCCCGTCCAGGAGCCGAAGACCGCCCGCAGCTCGTCCGGGTCACCGGGCCGGGACCAGGACTCGCGCGGCGGCGCGTCGGACGGCAGCGGCACGGTCGCGGCGTAACTGAGGTACGCGCCGGACGCGACCGGGTAGGCGACGAAGTGCCCGCCCGGGCCGAGCCACAGCCGCACCAGACGCTCACGGGCCTCGGCGGGCAGCGCGTCCACGGGCACCAGACCCCGGTAGATGCCCAGGCCCGAGTAGACCGGCTCGTCGCGGCGCAGCGTCTCGCGGACCGTGGAGTGGATGCCGTCCGCGCCGACCACCACGTCCGCCTCGCGCACCGAGCCGTCCTCGAAGGAGAGGCGCACGCCCGTCCCGCCGGGGAGTTCGCGCGCCGCGCTCAGCTTCTGGCCCAGGCCCAGCCGGTCCCGGTCGACCAGGGAGAGCAGCGCGTCGTGCAGATGCGCCCGGTGGATCGTCAGATACGGCGCCGCGAACATGCGCTCGCAGTCCGCGCCGAGCGGCGTGCGCGCGATGGGCCGCCCGTTCCAGCCGCGTACCTCCATCGCGTCGATCCGCACCGCGTGCTCCTCCAGCGCCGGGCCGAGACCGAGGCGCAGCAGCGGGCGGATCGCGTTGGGGGAGAGCTGGACGCCGGCGCCCACCTCGGCCAGTTCACGGGTCTGCTCGTGGATCATGTACGGCGTGCCGCTCGCGCTCAGCGCGCCGGCCAGGGTCAGTCCGCCGATGCCCGCGCCGACGATGGCGACCGTCGGCCGCTCCCCGCCGGCCGGCTCCGCGGTGTTCCCGGGCAGCCGCCGCCCTCCTGTGTCTTCGCCCAACAGCACCTCAGGGACCGCCTTCCGGGTCTTCGCGCCCCGTCCGCACTCCGCCGTGCCGCGGGCGACGTGGACGCACTGTCATCGGTCGTGTCCCCGAGCATGTGGCGCCCGCCACCGGGCGGCAACGTCACGCCCCGCCGTGCTGACAACTGTCGCCGCTTGCGTGACGGACGTCATCGAAACCCCCGCCACGCCTGCTGCCGCACCCCCGCCCGGCCCTAACTTCCGGAAGGAGAAGACCGGTTACGACACCTGGAGGCACGCGGTGACACGCGAACGAGAAGTGGAGCGACCGCGGTGACCGCGGTGGCCGTCGAGGGCCTGCTCAAGAAGTACGGGGACCACGAGGCCGTGCGCGGCGTCGACTTCGCCGTCGAGGAGGGCGAGATCTTCGCCCTGCTCGGACCGAACGGCGCCGGCAAGACCACCACCATGGAGATCCTGGAGGGCTTCCGGCACCGCGACGGCGGCGACGTCCGGGTCCTCGGCCGCGACCCCGGCGACAAGGCCGACGGACGCCGGCTGCGCGGGCAGATCGGGCTCGTGCTCCAGGACATCGCCGTGGAGCCGTACCTGTCCGTGCGGGAGACCATCGCCCGCAACGCCGGCTACTACCCGGCCCCGCGCGACGTCGACGAGGTCATCGGCCTGGTCGGCCTGGACGAGAAGCGGGAGGCGAAGGTCAAGGACCTGTCCGGCGGCCAGAAGCGACGGCTCGACCTCGCCCTCGGCGTGATCGGCGACCCGAAGCTGCTGTTCCTCGACGAGCCGACCACCGGCTTCGACCCGGGCGCCCGCCGCGGCGCCTGGGAGGTCGTGCGGAGCCTGCGCGACGCCGGCACGACCATCCTGCTGACCACCCACTACATGGACGAGGCGCAGGCCCTGGCCGACTCCGTCGCCGTCATCGCCGCCGGCCGGATCGTCGCCGCCGGCACGCCCGACACCATCGGCGGACGCGACAGCGCCCTCGCCCGGATCCGGTTCGCCCTGCCGGCCGGTGCCGCCATCGACGACCTGCCGATCCCCGTCAGCGACGCCGAGGACGGCCTCGTCACCGCCGAGGCCGAGGAGCCGACCGCCGCCCTGCACCGGCTCACCTCCTGGGCCCTGGACCGGGGCACGCCGCTGGAGCGGCTGACCGTCGAGCAGCCCACCCTGGAGGACGTCTACCTGGGGCTGACCAGTGCGTACGCGCAGCAGGACGCCTCGTCCCCGTCCACCGAGCGGGGCAGCACACCGCCCTCGGCGGCGCGTGCGCGCCGAGGGCGCCGACCCGGACGGAGCCGACGATGACCAGCACCCTGCCCCCCACCACCACCGAGACCACCCGGCGGCGGACCGACCGCGACGGACGCGAACGGCCCGACGAACGGGGCTCCCTCGCCCTGCTCGCCCACCAGATCCGCTACGAGCAGCTGTCGTTCTGGCGCAACCCGCAGTCGATGGTGTTCACCTTCGTCCTGCCCATCGTGATCATCTCGGTCTTCGGCGCGGTGTTCTCCGGCAGCGAGGGCGAGGACTTCTTCTTCGGCCTGAGCGGCCTGCAGTACTACACGCCGACCATCGCGGCCGTCTCCGTCCTGGGCGCCTGCTACGGCCAGCTCGCGATCGTCCTCGCCATGCGCCGGCAGACCGGTGTCCTCAAGCGGCTGCACGCCACCCCGCTGCCCGCCTGGGTGTACTTCGCGGGCCTGCTCGTGCACTGCGTCGTCGTCAGCGTCGTCGACGTGGCGCTGGTCATCGGCATCGGGCGCCTGTACGGCGTGCCGTGGCCCGCCGACTGGTTGGCCCTCGCGCTCACCCTGGTGCTCGGCGCGGCCAGCTTCTGCGCGCTCGGCGTCGGTGTGGCCTCGCTGATCCGCAACTCCGAGGCGGCGCCCGCGGTCGTGCAGTTCATCCAGTTCCCGCTGGTGTTCATCTCCGGCAGCTACTTCCCGATCCACTCGGACGTCATGAACAACATCGCCGGGCTGCTGCCGGTGAAGCCGTTCAACGACGCCATGCTCGCGCCGTTCGCGCACCAGGGCGGCTTCCAGTGGAAGGAACTGGCCGTGCTGGCGGCCTGGGGCGTCGTCGGCGCCCTGATCGCCGTGCGCAGCTTCCGCTGGGACCCGCGCCCCGAGTAGAGCGACCCGTCCCGACCATCGAGGGGGCCTCCCGGAGGCCCCCTCGGCGCTTGTCCCGCCCCCCACTCCCGGAAGGAACCCCCACCATGTCCCTGGACCACCCCACCCGCCCGCGCACCGCACCGGCCGGCGCCTGGCGCCTCGAACCGGCGGACTCCACCGTGGAGTTCACCGGCCGGCACTTCTTTCTCCTGCCCGTGCGCGGCTCGTTCCCGGTGCGCTCGTGCCGCGTCGAGATCGCCCCGGACGGCCGCCTGGTCCGCCTCGACGCCACCGTCGCCGCCGCGGGCTTCGAGACCGGCAACCCGCAGCGGGACACGGCGGTACGCGGCACGCGCTTCCTGGACGCCGAGCGCCATCCCGAACTGCGTCTGGCCGGTGAGGGCCTGGCGGACGACCTGAGCCTCACGGCGCGGCTGGAGGTCAAGGGCCGTGCGACCCCGGTGACCTTCACGGTCGACGAGCTCACCGAGCGGGGCGAGCGGGTCGTCGTACGGGCCACCGCCCGGGTCGACCGGCACGCGTGCGGGGTCGGCGGCATGCGGGGGCTGGTCGGAGCGGAACTGCTCGTGCGGGTGCGGGCCGTGTTCGTACGGGAGGGATGAGCCGCGCGGCGCCCGTGCAGAAAGAGGCCCGGCCGGTGAAGGGGAATCCGGCCGGGCCTCTGCGTGGGCGCCCTCGGGCGCGGGGGATCACCCCGTGGGTGCCAGGTCGGGTGTCGGGTCGGGTGCCGGGGTCGGTGCGGGGAAGACGTGGGACAGCCAGGCGTAGGTGCGCAGTTCCTCCAGGAGGCTCAGGCCGAGCCGGTTGTGGAGCATGTGCGCGTGCGAGAAGAGGATCAGGCCCGGGTGGACCGGCGAATGCCGCCGGATGTCGTCGGCGTGGGCGGTCAGGGCCTCGTGCCAGTCGGTGAACGGGCCGTGGGCGTCCGGGGAGACGCCTGCCGAGGCGGGGTCCTGGTCGACGGTGGTGATCCGGTCCAGCAGCTCGTCGGGGTGCCCGGCGTCACGCGCCCAGGCCCGCCAGGCGTCCCGGCCGCGCGCGAAGTAGTGGGCCCGTTCGTCCGGGCCGCCGAGGGCGACCGCGGCGGACAGCGTGCCGCGCAGGGCGAGCCGGGCACGGCGGGCCTCGGAGGTGACGAGCGGGGTCAGGCGGAGGACGAGTTCGCTGGAGCGGTGGAAGAGGGACTCGGCGGCCGGCATGAGGTCCGGGCCGCCGTAGCGCTCGTACTCGGGGTCGTAGTCGGCGCGGTGCACGCCGGGCGGCAGCAGCGCGTGGACGGAGGTGTTGACGCCGGTCTCCCCGGCGGCGGCGAGCCGGGACGCGCCCTGCTGGTAGGCCTCCTCCGCCAGCGGCTCCTCGCCCGGTGCGAGCCGGCCCGCCAAGGCGAGCCGGTCGCGCAGGGCCCGCTCCACGCGCGCGTGCGCGTCCGAGCCCTCGGGCAGGTCAGCGATGCGCAGCCGCAGGTGGGGCCCGGACTGCCAGTAGCGGATGAAGAACCAGGGGGTTCCGGGCGGGAGTTCGGCGACCGTGGGGCCGATGACCTCTGTGAGGACGCGGTCGTGGGCGCCGCGGGCCGTGGTGCCGAGGTGCAGGTGCCAGGCGTTCCAGCGGTGCGGTGTGGTGGGCATGCGGGTTCCTTGTCGTCCGGTCGGGTCTTCGAGCGCCTTACGTGCGCAGGTCCAGCACGGCACCCCCGGTCTCGCGCGGCACGCCGACCACCGCCGACAGGACGATCGTCTCGTCCTCGCCCAGGCCGATGACCTCCTTGGTCCGGATCTCCTTGAACGCCCGGACCGGCCGGGCGAACAGGCCCTCCGCGGCGGCGGCCAGGCACAGTCCGTGCACCGCCCAGCCGCAGGCGTGCTGGGCGGCGCTCCAGCCGGCCGGGCCGAAGCGGGCGAAGAGGTCGCGGGGGCGGACCGAGAAGAAGACGGTGAGGGGGGCGTTGGCGATGCCGCAGCCGTTGACCGGGGTCAGGCCGTAGCCGTAGTTGGCCTCCAGGCCGGCGGGGGCGGTGGGGTCCTGGCGGAGCAGGTGCGCGGTGCCGTCGTGGATGCGGTGGATTCCGGGGGCGTGGCCGTCGATGTGCTGGACGACGGCGGTGACGGTGAC
>NZ_JAIGQA010000176.1:0-16463 GCF_019733245.1 Streptomyces sp. WAC04114 | reverse complement strand
GTTACGGGTGGGGCAGCGGCGCGAACGAGGCCCGGCGGCAGGAGCGGCCTCCCAGGGGCCCAGTCCCGCCCGGCGGACGGATCACGACCCCGGCCCGATCGCCCGGCGGAGCGCCCCGCGGCCCCCTGGTCACCCCGGGCGGTCACACCACCAGCCGGCCGATGCGCCCTTCACGCAGGCTCCGGCCACGGCCCGACCGACCGGCGCCGCGGCAGCCCTCGGCCCCCCTCGACACCCCTCGACACCCGGAACTCTGCGTCACCGAAACGGGCGCGAGCACCTCGGCAGAGCACCACCGTCGGACACCTCGAAGCCCCGGCCGGACAGAGCCCGACACACGGCCTCCGGCCTGCTGGCAGGCACAACGACGGCGGCCCACCTGCGCTTGCGCAGGTGGGCCGCCGGTCCGGGTGGGCGATACTGGGTTCGAACCAGTGACCTCTTCGGTGTGAACGAAGCGCTCTCCCACTGAGCTAATCGCCCGGACGCAGGAAGAACATTACCCCATGTCAGGGCGTGCCTGTGACGCTCACTGGTCCTTGATCTTCCACGGCATGGCGATGCCGAACTTCCACAGGTAGAAGCCGACCAGTACGCCCACGATCACCAGCCCGATCGACGTCAGAATGATGTTGCGGCGCCGCACCTTGGGATCGAGGGCGCGCTGGGCCGCCTCGGTGACCTTGCGCTTGGTCCAGCGGAGCACCAGCTGGGCCCAGACGAACTCCGTCGCCCAGATCGCCATGCCGCCGAAGATCACGACCCAGCCCGGCCCGGGAAGGGGCAGCATGATGATGCCGGCCACGACGACCGCGAGCCCGATGATGAAGACGCCGACCTGCCAGCTCACGTGCAGCGCCCGACGGGCCTTGATGAATTCCGGCGCCCGCGAGCCGAGCCCGCGGTCCTGCTCGCCGTGCACCTCGCTCGTCCCCGTCTCGTCCGACGCCACGGCCACCTCGCCCGGCTCGTTACTCCCCGTATTCATACGGGCAAACACTACCCGAGCGAAACCAGTCACCGGAATGGACGCACGACGCGAACGATCTCTCGGCCGGAAGAGTTACGTAAAGGCACGCAAAACACTCAGAGGGGTTTACAACGGCACCGTAGGTGGCATGTCGATTTCGCCGACGTGCGAATCCCCGAGCGCACACTGAGCGAAAGGCCCTGGCGCTTATGAACACCACGGTCAGCTGCGAGCTGCACCTGCGCCTCGTTGTGTCGAGCGAGTCCTCCCTGCCTGTCCCCGCAGGCCTGCGGTACGACACGGCCGACCCCTACGCCGTGCACGCCACCTTCCACACCGGAGCCGAGGAAACCGTCGAGTGGGTGTTCGCCCGAGACCTCCTCGCCGAGGGGCTTCACCGCCCTACGGGCACCGGCGACGTCCGCGTCTGGCCGTCGCGCAGTCACGGTCAGGGCGTCGTGTGCATCGCCCTGAGCTCGCCGGAGGGCGAGGCCCTGCTCGAGGCCCCGGCGCGGGCCCTGGAGTCCTTCCTGAAGCGCACCGACGCCGCCGTGCCGCCCGGCACGGAACACCGGCACTTCGACCTCGACCAGGAGCTCTCGCACATCCTGGCGGAAAGCTAGGGCGAGGCCCCCACAAAGCCGCCCGGCGCCGTCGACTCGGGGAGACGGCTCGGGCCTGGACAACCGCACATGGGATGACACCGGCGCCGGTACCGCGGCTCAACGCGGTACGGCGCCGGTTCGCGTCCTGGGCCCCTCCCCCGCTGCCCCTGCGCGGGAACCCTGGCGGGCCCGGCGGCGTTGTATTCGAAGCCATGTGCGGGCAAGAGGGCGGTCCGGCGGTGGTGGAGCCGTTACCATCGGCCAGCATCGGCGGGCGCCCGCCCGACCCTCAGGCCAGGGAGCAAATCGTGCTGATCACCCACGACACCCGGTGCGCCCTCGACACCGTGGTCGATCTGGTGAACACCGCACCGGAGGACGACACGGCGTCGGACGGGCTGCCGGACGTGGCGACCCTCGCGGACTTCGTGCGGAACCACGAGATCAGCGATGTCGGGGTGCTCTCGGAGTTCGACCTCTCCGCGGTGCGCAAGATCCGCGAACGCTTCGCCTTCGTCTTCGCCGCCCCGGACGCCCGGGCCGCGGCAGGCCAGATCAACGAGCTTGTCGCGGCCGCCGGCACCACGCCCCGGCTCACGGACCACGACGGCTACGACTGGCATGTGCACTACTTCGCGCCCGGCGCCTCCGTCGCCGACCATCTGGCCGCCGACTGCGGCATGGCGCTGGCGTTCTTCGTGGTCGCCGGCGAGCAGGAGCGGCTGCGGCGGTGCGAGGCGCCCGACTGCCGGCGCGCCTTCGTGGACCTGTCCCGCAACCGCTCACGGCGCTACTGCGACAGCCGTACCTGCGGAAACCGGCTGCACGTGGCCGCGTACCGGGCGCGCCGCAAGGAGGCGGCGGGCTGACGCCGTCGCCGGGTCGTGGGGCCGCAAGGGCGTCGATGCCGACGCGGCCCCGGCGGATGGCGCCGGGTACCGCGGGTACGGCTCACAGCAGCAGCAGATCGTGCAACGAGGCCATGAGCAGCAGGCTCCCGATCACCGCCAGGAAGATCATCAGCGGTGGCTGGGACAGGGCGAAGAGGCAACCGCGCGGCTCGTCCCGCGGGGGACCTGGCTCGTCCTGCGGCGGTGCGGGGTCACTCTGTTTCGTCGTGTCGAGCATCTCGCGGCGATGATGACGCAGTCGCCCCGCCGCACGCGATCAGCGCCCCCGTTCCGTGCGGGAGTGCACCGATTCCGTGAGGTCCGGTTCGGGTTGTGATCACTTCCGCGCACCCGCGGACGCACTGTGACGATTCAGCCCCGAGCGGGCTGCCCCTTCATATGCCGTGCTTCTTGAGGATGGCCTCGATGTCGCTGAAGTCGTCGTCGCCGCGGGACGCGGGTGCGGGCCGGGTCGCCGGCCGGGTGCCCTGGCCCAGGGCCGGTGCCGCGGCGCCGGAGGCCACCGCATCGGACCGGCCGGCCTCGCGGGCCGCCGCCCGGCGCTCCTTGCGGGTGCCGCCGCGGCGGCGCTCCACGGCCCGTGTGGTCATGAAGAGCACCCAGGCGAGACCGAGCAACCCGAATCCGGCCCAGGCCGTCGGGCTGAAGGCGGTGTCGGCCAGCCACTCGACGACTCCCGTCATCACCAGGCCGATCGGAACGAGGGAGTAGGCCGCGATACGGACGGCCGCGAGGTAGCGCTTGCGGTACGCCGTGACGATCGCAATGCCCAGGCCTGCCGCGGACACGGCGGAGCAGACGGTCTCGGCAATCATCTGGTCCTCCAGGCGTGGCGCGGTCGGGTCGGGGCACTTCCTCCCCTTCCATCCTGCACCCGCCGTACCCCGGGGGGCCATGCCGCGGCCCGACATCAGGGACATCTCCGGGTCACCTCCTCCGCAGGTGCCGGTGCGGGCTGCGCCCCCGGTCCGTACTGCTGGGAGACTGTCGGCATGAGCGACTCCTCCTCCGACCGTTCCGCCGCCCCCGTCCTCGAGGTCTGGTGCGACCTCCAGTGCCCGGACTGCCGTACCGCGCTGGACGATCTCCATGCCCTGCGCGCCCGCTACGGCGACCGCCTGGAGGTGCGGCTGCGGCACTTCCCGCTGGAGAAGAACAAGCACGCCTTCGCCGCCGCCCAGGCCGCGGAGGAGGCGTGGGAGCAGGGCCGCGGATGGCCGTACGCTGAGGCCCTGCTGGGGCGGGTGGAGGAGCTGTCCCGTAAGGGGGAACCCTTCCTGGTCGAGGTGGCTCGCGAACTGGACCTGGACGCCGAGGAGTTCGACACCGCGCTGATCGACGGCCGGCACATCCTGATCGTGGACGCCGACCAGGCCGAGGGCAAGGCGATCGGCGTGACCGGTACCCCGACGTACGTCATCGGCGGTGAGCGGCTCGACGGCGGCAAGAGCCAGGAGGGGCTGCGCGAGCGCATCGAGGAGATCGCGGACCGGCTGCTGGCCGGGCAGGAGCACTGACCGCCTCGCCCGGCTTCGGGCCGCTGGGGCCTGTCGGTTGGATCAGGTCGCAGGATGGCGGCGGTTCCTGTCAGCGCCGGTGAGCGGGGCCTGGTGCGTGCAGCTGCAAGGCGGAGGAGGGCGTCGGCGCGATGGGGGTCCCTCCCGCGCGAGCGCAGCCGAGCGTGGGGAGTCGGCAACCGACGACAACGCGGCAGATGCGCGTGCCAGGCCCCGCGTCTGCGGTCTGATCCAAACGACAGGCCCTACAGCAGCGGCTTGTACATGGCGTACTGCTCGGTCTCGTAGCCGAGGGAGGCGTAGAGCCGTTCGGCCGGGGCATTGCCGGCGAAGACATTGAGGCCGAGGGTCCGTCTGCCCTCGGCAATCGTCTGGGCCTCGGCGAGCAGCATCAGCGTGCGGCCGTGGCCCTTCCCCCGGTGGGCGGCGTCGGCTTCGACGTCGAAGACGAACGCGCTGTCCTCACGCACCGCCAGCCACAGCGTGCCCACCGGTGTCCCCAGGTGCTCGACGACGCTGATGAGCATGCCGGGGGTGGCGAGGCCCTCGGGCAGCAGGGTGGCGTGGTCGCGCTCCGACTTGGCCCGGGCCTCGGCCTCCGGGACGCCCCGTTCGATCCAGCTGCGCGCGTAGTCCTCCAGGCCCTTCTCCAGCCAGGGCCCGAACTCCGCCTCGGTCATGGGCCGGGCGCGACGGCCCTCCGGCAGGTCGGGCGGGATATCGCCGAGCTGCTTCGCCATGCCACGGTTGCGGACGACGTAGCCGAGCGCCGTGGCGAGCCGGACTCCCGCCTCGGACGCGGCGGGGACCGCCGCCTCGACGCGGCGGCACCCCCAGCCGCGCGCCACCTCCTCCGCGGCGAGTGCGGCGACCGTGCCCCGTCCCCGCCTGCGATCCGGCTCGTCGATGTGCAGCTTCGTGATCCGGGCCACCCCGGCGCCGAAGACGGGGTGCGTGCCGAGGTGTATCGCCCCCACGGGACGGCTGTTGACACACACCTGGAAGCGGCGTGAGCGCGTCCCGTCGGCGTTCTGCTGAAGCGGCTCGATCGGCCGCAGGGTCGTGGTCATCAGGGGTGTTCTACCCGCAACCAGGTCCCTGGTCAGCCGAATTTCCGAGGCTTTCAGGGGTCGAGGTCGTTCCCGGCCCGCTCGTCGAAGATCCGCATGGCCTTGGCGGTCACCGGGCCGGGTGCGCCGGGCAGCTCACGGCCGTCGACGCGGTGCACCGCCTGCACGTCCCGCAGGGTGGACGTCAGGAAGATCTCGTCGGCCCGCTCCAGGACGTCCAGCGGCAGGTCGGTCTCCTTGGCGCCGGTCCATTCGACGGTGAGCGCACGGGTGATGCCGGCGAGGCAGCCCGAGGCGATCGGCGGCGTGTGGATCTCGCCGTCGAGGACGACGAAGACGTTCGACCCGGTGCCCTCGCACAGCTGCCCCACCGTGTTGCCGAACAGGGCCTCGGACGCGCCCTGTTCACGGGCCCGGGCGAGGGCGACCACGTTCTCGGCGTACGAGGTGGTCTTCAGGCCGGTGAGCGCGCCGCGCTCGTTGCGGGTCCAGGGGACCGTGATCACGGCGGTGGAGTCGGGGCGGCGGGTGGTCTCGCCGAGGGCGACGACCAGAGTCGGGCCGTGCTCGCCGCGGTCGGAACCGAGGGGGCCGTGCCCGCCGGTGTAGGTGATGCGGAGGCGGCCGAGCGGCACGGGGTTGGCGTCGAGGACGGCGGCGCAGGCGCGGCGCACCTCGTCGTGGTCCGGGTCCGGCAGGCCGAGGCCGCGGGCGGACCGGGTCAGCCGGTCGAGGTGCCGGGTGAGCGCGAACACCCGGCCGTCCACGGCCTTCACCGTCTCGAAGATGCCGTCGCCCACGGTCAGCCCGTGGTCGAAGACGGAGACGCGGGCGGACTCGATGTCCTGCAGACCGCCGTCGAGCCAGATCTTCACGTCAGGTCCTCTCCACTCACCTCGTACGCTCCCGACGCTATCGCGAGCAGCCGGGACGCCTTCAGCTCGGTCTCCCGCCACTCCCCCTCGGGGTCGGAGCCCCAGGTGATGCCGGCCCCGGTGCCGAAGCGCAGCATGCCGTCGGCCCGGTCGATCCAGAAGGTACGGATACCGACGGCCAGCTCTCCGATCTCCCGGTCGGCGTCGACCCAGCCGATGCCGCCGCAGTACGGCCCCCTGGGCGCGGTCTCCAGCGCGTCGATGATCCGCAGCGCGCTGGACTTGGGCGCGCCGGTGACCGAGCCGGGCGGGAAGGCGGCGCCGAGCAGCTCGGCCCAGCCGGCCCCCTCCCCCAGCTCGCCGCGGACCGTCGACACGAGGTGGACCAGCCCGGGATGCTTCTCGACGGCACACAGGTCGGGCACCGTGACGCTGCCCGTGGCACACACCCGCCCGATGTCGTTACGGACGAGGTCCACGATCATCACGTTCTCGGCGTAGTCCTTCTCCAGCAGGTCCGCCTCGGTGCGGCCGGTGCCCTTGATCGGCCCGGACTCGACGGTCCGGCCGTCGCGGCGCAGGAACAGCTCGGGAGAGGCGGTGGCGATCTCCACGCCGTGCTCGGCCAGGCGGATCGTTCCTGCGTACGGTGCCGGGTTGCCGCGGGCCAGCAGCGCGGTGAGCGCGTCCACGTCGGCGCCGGGCGGGACGGGCGCGGACAGCACCCGGCACAGGTTCGCCTGGTAGACCTCGCCGGCCGCGATGTGTTCGCGGATCCGCCGCACCCCGGCCGTGTACGCGGCGCGGTCGAGCGAGGACGTCCAGTCACCGGCAGCGGGACCGCGCCATGCGCCGGGCACGGGAACAGGCACGTCCGCCGTCCGGACCTCCGCGAAGCGAGCGCAGGTCAGACGGCCCTCGAAGTCGGCGCAGACGGCCCAGAAGCCGCTGGACTCCAGGGCTTCGGGATCGTCGGTGACGTCGAGGAGCCCGGTGGCGACACGGTCACCGAAGCGGGCGAGAGGAGGGAGGTCGAGCACGCCGTCGAGTCTAGGACGGGTGTCCCGCGGGTGGCCGGGGGATGTCCCCTCGGGCGGCCTTGTGACCTCGCTGAGCAGGGGAAGCGCAGCACGCTGCACAAACGCGTTTTTGTACTGGCCCCGGTATCCGCTAGAGTTCAACACGTCGCCGGGCCGCGAGAGCGGTCCGAAACGACAGGCGGACGTAGCTCAGTTGGTAGAGCGCAACCTTGCCAAGGTTGAGGTCGCGAGTTCGAACCTCGTCGTCCGCTCGAAGGAAGAGGGGGCTTCCCGGCCCCCTACACTCCTGGTGGAGTGGCCGAGAGGCGAGGCAACGGCCTGCAAAGCCGTCTACACGGGTTCAAATCCCGTCTCCACCTCCAAGGACGATTAGCTCAGCGGGAGAGCGCTTCCCTGACACGGAAGAGGTCACTGGTTCAATCCCAGTATCGTCCACTGGATCTTTCAAGATCCCGACCCCGCGCGATTAGCTCAGCGGGAGAGCGCTTCCCTGACACGGAAGAGGTCACTGGTTCAATCCCAGTATCGCGCACGCAGTGCCCATGATCCGATGCACTCGGTGGTCATGGTCCCGAGGACGATTAGCTCAGCGGGAGAGCGCTTCCCTGACACGGAAGAGGTCACTGGTTCAATCCCAGTATCGTCCACAGCACCAAGGAGCCCCCGGCCGTTCGCGGCCGGGGGCTCCTGTCGTGTCACGACTTCACGTCACGACTGCGCGTCACGACTCGCATCAGGACGAGAACAGCATGTGGCCGAAGCTCTTGTTGCGGTGGTGCCCGTGGTGGCCGTGGTGCCCGTGGCCGCCGTGCGGGGCGGCCTGGGACCACTGCGCTTCCAGGCGGGTCAGCGACTCCAGCTCGCCGTAGTCGAGAAAGATCCCGCGGCAGCCGCTGCACTGCTCGATCTGGACACCGTTGCGGTTGTACGTGTGCATCGGCGCACGGCACTTCGGACACTGCATGGTCGTTCAACTCCTCGCCGGTCGGTCCTGCTTCACATCTCGCCAGGACAGACTCTGTCCCGCTGCAGTCGGTTGCACCCTACTTCGCGTGGTCCCGCCCCAACTGCGGCGGGACGGTAGCCATTCGGTCACAGGCGTCCACGACCGACCGCTCCACCTCGTCGAGTGGGCGGCCGGCCGCGAACGCCTTGGTGACGGCCCGGGCCGCGGTCTGGGCGGTGAGGGCCCGGGCGGGGACGTCGAGAGCGGGCCAGGGGTCGCCCTCGGCGGGGACGGCGGGGCCGCCGGCCTCCCGGTAGGCGGTGAGGAACCGGGTCCACTCGTCGGGCGGGAGCAGGCCGCAGGCGTACCAGGCGGCGGGGCGGGCGAGGTCCCAGGCGGGGACGCCGACGCCGAGGTCGTCCACGTCTATCAGCAGCCAGGGGCCGTCGGGAGCGGGGTGACGGATGAGCTGCCCGAGGTGGAGGTCGCCGTGGCAGAGGGTGCCGGAGTCGGGCATCGGGACCTCGGCGCGGGCCCAGGGCGGGAGGGTGGCCCAGGCGCGCAGGACCGGGGCGGCCGCCGGGTGCGGACCTGCCTCGCGGAGTCGGCCGATGGCCTGGGCCGCCTTGACGGGGCCGCGCATGGCGGGCAGGCCGACCGGAACCGGGGTGCGGTGGAGGCGGGCGAGGAGCGTGGCGGCTGCTTCCCAGGGGGCGGCGTCCGGATCGTCGGGATCCACGGGAGTGCCGTACGGCCAGAACGTCGTGAGGCGGCCGTGCAGGTCGGCCGGGGCCCGGTCCAGTGGGGGCAGGAGGATGTCGGGGTGGTGGGCGGCGAGGGTGAGGCGGCCGGTCAGCTCGGCCGGGTCGGTGCCCGGGGCGTGGGCCTTCGCGACGGTGTCCGCGTGCCGCACCACCAGACCGTCGGGGCGGTCGGCGAGCGTGGTCGCGCCGCAGGGGCAGGCCGACGAGCGCGCGTGGGCGGTGGCTCGGGCCTTCGCGGTGAGGTCGGCCAGGAGCGGAACGGCGGCGGAGGTCACCGGCCGAGAGTACGTGCAGACGGGGGCCGGGCCGTAGGGAACGGTTCGTTCCGGGCGCTCGGCGCCTGCGGGACAAAAGCAATGCCGGCGCAGCTCCCCAGCTGCGCCGGCATTTTTTGCCGTCCGCCGCACCCCCGTCCCCACGGGGTTTCATGGGTGGGATGTCCCCGCCCGGACCGCTCTTCCGGGCCTGGGGGTCGCCGCTCAGCGCCCCAGCATCTCTCCCACGGACGACGCCTGTGTGGCCACTGTCTCCCACCCGTCGAAGACGAGGAGGAGCAGGACCGCCAGGGGAAGGGCCATCAACGTCGCCACCACCGGGTGGCGACGGCCCTGGCGGCGGCGGAACGCGGCGGCGTACACCTTGCGTCCCTCTTCGCGGAGCAGCGTCCGCGGAGCCGTCTGGGCCATGGTCCCTCTCCTGCCCGTTCTCAGTTGTCGTTGGCAGCGGCGGGCGTCTGACCTCGGGGGACGAGTGCTGCCACCCGCCGCTTGACCTCAAATCTAGGCGTCCGGCCCTCCCTGGGCGTCATGCCCTCGTACCGATTGCCGGGCCTCCCGGAGGATGAGCCGCCACCTGCGATGTACTCCCCTGGGTGGAGACGGGGGCGCGGGTCTCAGGGTCTTCCCCGACGGGACGACCGGATCATCCCTTTTATCCGAGCTCTCCTCCCGCGGAACCGGCTGTTCCACCAGAGCCAGCACCCGATTCGCCATGAAGCGAGCGGTACGTACGACTGTCCCTCCCCCACTGCCTAAACGGCGTGGGGGGACCCCCACCGGGTGACTTCGCTCACTTCCACGACGCCTCGGCGTACCGCTGTCTCCACCCTGCGGCCCGCCCTGCTCGCCACCACCTCGTAGGTGCGCGTCGTGTCCCCCGCGTCCACGACTATCTCCACGCGATCACCCTTCACAGGACCAATCCCCCTTCTGTGACGGGTGGTTGGGGTCACACGCGGCGCGAAGTCCGCCTCTTCGCACGCTCCCTGACCACCTTTCAAGTCTCCCACCCACCACTGACAATCCATCACGCCGAGAGGGCGCGGCCTCTGCGCGCGGGCGGCCGTGGAAACGTAAGCTGTGGCTCGTCACAGGACCGGGCAGCGGGGATGAACATGGCGATGATGCGCCTGAGGCGCGAGGACCCGCGCGTCGTCGGCTCGTTCAAGCTTCACAGACGGCTCGGCGCGGGCGGGATGGGCGTGGTCTACCTGGGCTCCGACAAGAAGGGGCAGCGGGTCGCGCTCAAGGTCATCCGTCCCGACCTGGCGGAGGATCAGGAGTTCCGCTCCCGGTTCGCCCGTGAGGTCTCGGCGGCCCGGCGGATCCGCGGCGGCTGCACGGCCCGGCTGGTGGCCGCCGACCTCGACGCGGACCGGCCCTGGTTCGCCACCCAGTACGTGCCCGGCCCGTCCCTGCACGACAAGGTCGCGGCCGAGGGACCGCTCTGCGCGGCGGATGTCGCCGCCGTGGGTGCGGCCCTGTCGGAGGGCCTGGTCGCGGTGCACGAGGCCGGGGTGGTGCACCGGGACCTGAAGCCGTCCAACATCCTGCTGTCCCCGAAGGGGCCGCGGATCATCGACTTCGGCATCGCCTGGGCCACCGGCGCCTCGACGCTCACCCATGTCGGCACGGCGGTCGGCTCGCCCGGCTTCCTGGCGCCGGAGCAGGTGCGCGGGGCCGCCGTCACCCCGGCCACGGACGTGTTCTCGCTCGGTGCCACCCTCGCGTACTCCTCGATGGGCGACTCGCCCTTCGGGCACGGCAGTTCCGAGGTGATGCTGTACCGCGTGGTGCACGAGGAGCCGCAGCTGCACGGCGTCCCCGACGCGTTGGCTCCGCTCGTCCGCGCATGTCTGGCGAAGGACCCCGAGGAGCGGCCCAGCACGCTCCAACTGTCGCTGCGGCTCAAGGAGATCGCGGCCCGGGAGTCGCAGGACATCGCCGTTGTGCGACCGCCCGCGCCGCGCGGCGCCGAGAGCGACCGGCCCGTCGACACCTACCCCGAGCGCGCCCGGCGTCCGCAAGGACTACAGGGCGGCGGGGTCTCCGGGGCGCAGCGGGGCCGGGGCACTCCCCCGCCGCGGGGTTCAGCCCCGTCCCGGGACGGCCATCCGTCACCGGACGGTCCGGCTTCGCAGAGCGGGACCGGTGGGCGCGGCGGAGCCCGGGCGACCGGGGGCGGGAACCGCGGCAGGACTCCGGTGCGCGGGGCGGGCGCCTCGCGGGGCGGCACCCCCTCGCGGTCCGGGTCGCGGCCGACGCCCACCGGGCGCAACGGCACGCGGTCGGGCAGCGGCAGCCGCCCCGCCCCGCACAGCGGCACCGGGCGCCCGGCGTCCAGGAACACCGGGACGAAACTGCGGCCAGCCAATCCGCGGTTGCTGCGGCAGCGGCTGTTCGTGTTCGTCGTGGTGACGCTGCTGGTGGCGGTGGGCATCGCCCTGGTGCAGGGCTGCCAGGGCCCCGCGCGGGGACTCGGCGGCGACGGGGGCGGGGTACGGCAGGAGCGCGTCCAGCAGGACGATCCCCCACGGGGCTTCTAGCCGGGACCGACGGCTGGGAGACTGCCGGCCGGGAGGCGACGGCCCGCTGTCCGGCGCGGCGTCAGAGCTCCGGCAGGATGCGTTCGAAGAACTCCCGGTCCCCGTCGAAGACCGGGTCCAGGGCCAGGAACTCCCGCGGGGTGACCCAGCGGGTCTCGGCGACCTCGCGCGGGTCGGGGACCACCTCGCCCGTGTCGGCCCGTACGGTCCACCAGTGGAGGCGGAAGCGGTGGTCGTCGGTCTCCGACTCCCAGACCTTCGCCTCCGGTACGACGGTGAGGCCGACCTCCTCGCGCACTTCCCGGACGACCGCCTGCTCCTGGGTCTCGCCCGGCTCGACCTTGCCGCTGAGCGGCTGCCAGTAGCCGGGGCGGACGACGGCCGGGCCGCGTCGGACGGCGAGGAGGCGGTCGCCGCGCAGGAGCACGGCGACGACGGCTTCGCGCTGCTCCACGTGACGTCCTCAGACCTGGGGCCGGCCGGTGGCCACGGCGTAGAAGGCCACGGCGGCCGCCGCGCCCACGTTGAGGGAGTCGACGCCGTGGGACATGGGGATGCGGACCCATTCGTCGGCCGCGACCAGGGCCTGGGTGGACAGGCCGTCGCCCTCGGCGCCGAGCATCAGGGCCACGCGGTCCATGGTGTGCGGGGCGGCCTCGTCGAGGGGCCGGGCCTTCTCGTCGGGGGTGAGGGCGAGCAGGGTGAAGCCCGCTTCACGGACCGAGTCCAGGCCCTTGGGCCAGGTGTCCAGCCGGGCGTACGGGACGGAGAAGACCGCGCCCATGGAGACCTTCACACTGCGGCGGTAGAGAGGGTCGGCGCAGTCCGGGGAGAGCAGGACCGCGTCCATGCCGAGGGCGGCGGCCGAGCGGAAGATGGCGCCGATGTTGGTGTGGTCGTTGACCGACTCCATGACGACGACACGGCGGGCGGTCCGCAGGAGGTCGGCAGCCGTGGGCAGGGGCTTGCGCTGCATGGACGCGAGCGCGCCGCGGTGCACGTGGTAGCCGGTGACCTGCTCGGCGAGCTCCGGGCTGACGGCGTAGACCGGAGCGGGGAGTTCGTCGATGACGTCGCGCATGACGTCGACCCACTTGGCCGAGAGCAGCATGGACCGCATCTCGTAACCGGCTTCCTTGGCCCTGCGGATGACCTTCTCGCCCTCGGCGATGAACAGGCCCTCGGCGGGTTCGCGCTTGCGGCGCAGCTCCACGTCGGTCAGGCCGGTGTAGTCGCGCAGACGCGGGTCGTCGGGATCCTCGACGGTGATGAGATCGGCCACAGGGTGATACTGCCTTGTCCTGGGTGTGGTGCCAACGGCTCGGTACGGGTTGTGTTACCCGGGGTTACTTGCGTGGCGCGGAGGCCGCGGGGCCGACCGTCACGACGTCGCCGATGACGATGACCGCCGGGGGCTTCACGTCCTCGGCCCGCACGGTCTCCGCGACCGTCGCGAGGGTGGCGTCGACGCGGCGCTGAGCGGCGGTCGTGCCCTCCTGGACGAGAGCGACGGGGGTGTCGGACGGCTTTCCGTGGGCGACGAGCGTCTCGGCGATCTTCCCGATCTTGTCGACGCCCATGAGGATCACGAGGGTGCCGGTCAGCCGGGCCAGGGACGGCCAGTCCACCAAGGAGCGCTCGTCGTCGGGCGCCACGTGCCCGCTGACCACGGTGAACTCGTGGGCGACGCCGCGATGGGTGACGGGGATGCCCGCCGCGCCCGGGACCGAGATCGAGCTGGAGATCCCGGGGACGACCGTGCAGGGGATACCGACCTCGGCGAGGGCCTGGAGTTCCTCCATGCCGCGGCCGAAGACGTAGGGGTCGCCGCCCTTCAGCCGGACGACCGACTTGCCCTGCTTTGCGTGCTCGATCAGCGCGTTGTTGATGGCCTCCTGGGCCATGAAGCGGCCGTAAGGAATCTTGGCCGCGTCGATCACCTCGACGTGCGACGGGAGTTCGGCGAGCAGGTCACGCGGGCCGAGGCGGTCCGCGATGACCACGTCGGCCTCGGCGAGCAGACGGCGGCCGCGCACGGTGATCAGGTCGGGGTCGCCGGGGCCACCGCCGACCAGGGCGACTCCGGGTGTGCGGGTGCGGAAGTGCGGGGCGACGAGTGTGCCGTCGCGCAGGCCCTCGACGACCGCGTCGCGGATGGCGGCGGTGTGGCGGGGGTCGCGCCCCTTGGCGTCGGTGGTGAGGACCGCGACCGTGACGCCCTCGCTGTGGCCGGTGGCCGGGGTCCACGCCGTCGCCCGGTCGGCGTCGTCGGAGCGGACGCACCAGACGCGGTGCCGCTCGGCCTCGGCCGAGGCGGTTGTATTGGCCTCGGGGTCGCTGGTGGCGATGAGGGCGTACCAGGCGTCGGCCAGGTCGCCCTCCGCGTACGGGCGCCGCTGCCAGGTGATCTCGCCGGCGTCCGCCATGGCCTCGACCGAGGGGGTGGCCTCGGGCGACACGAGGAGGACGTCCGCGCCCGCCGCGATCAGTGCCGGGAGGCGGCGCTGGGCGACCTGGCCACCGCCGAGGACGACCACGCGACGGCCGGTGAGGCGGAGGCCTACGGGGTAGGCGGGGTGTTCGGCCATGAGGTGCGGCTCCTGTAGCGGCGGTGTTCAGTGCCCTGACGTGCGGATTTTAATGGGCGGCTGGAAGGACGGCTCGGGTGGTCCAGTGGCTGGGCACCCGGGACGCCCCGTGGGCGGGCGGTCCGGTGGCTGGGCACCCCGGACGCCCCGTCGTCGGCGGGCGGTCGGGTGGCTGGGCATCCCTGCCGTGCCGACGGCGGGCGGTCCGTGGGCGGGTGTCCCGGCCCGCGGAACGCCCGCCCACGGATCCGCGTCGACGGCGGCAGCCCTACTTCTCCGTCACTCCTGCGGAGTCGAACGTCGCCACCTCGTGCATCGCCCTGGCCGTGCTCTGCACCAGCGGGAGGGCGAGCAGGGCACCGGTGCCCTCGCCGAGGCGCAGGTCGAGGTCGACCAGGGGGCGCAGGCCCAGCTTGTTGAGGGCGGCGACATGGCCCGGCTCGGCGCTGCGGTGGCCGGCGATGCACGCGGCCAGGACCTCCGGGGCGATCGCCCGGGCGACCAGGGCGGCGGCGCCGGCGCTGACGCCGTCCAGGATCACCGGCGTACGCAGGGAGGCGCCGCCGAGGAGGAGGCCGACGATGGCGGCGTGCTCGAAGCCGCCGATCGCGGCGAGCGCGCCGATCGGGTCGGCCGGGTCCGGCTGGTGCACTTCCAGGGCGCGGCGCACGACCTCGGTCTTGCGGGCGAGGGTCTCGTCGTTGATGCCGGTGCCCCGGCCCGTGACCTCGGCCGGGTCCGCGCCCGTGAAGACGGAGATCAGGGCGGCGGACGCGGTGGTGTTCGCGATGCCCATCTCACCGGTCAGCAGGGCCTTGTTGCCGGCGGCGACCAGGTCGCGGGCGGTCTCGATGCCGACCTCGATGGCCTGCCTGGCCTCCTCGCGGGTCATCGCGGGGCCGGTCGTCATGTCGGACGTGCCGCCGCGGATCTTGCGGGGCAGCAGACCCGGGGTGGCCGGCAGGTCGGCGGCGACGCCCACGTCCACGATGCAGACCTCGGCACCGACCTGGGTGGCGAAGGCGTTGCACACGGCACCGCCGCCGAGGAAGTTGGCCACCATCTGGGCCGTGACCTCCTGCGGCCAGGGGGTGACGCCCTGGGCGTGCACACCGTGGTCGCCCGCGAAGATCGCGACGGCCGCGGGCTCCGGGATGGGCGGCGGGCACTGGCGGGACAGGCCGGACAGCTGTGCGGAGATGATCTCCAGCATGCCCAGCGCTCCGGCCGGCTTGGTCATACGCTTCTGGCGCTCCCACGCCTCGCCGAGCGCCTTGGCGTCCAGCGGGCGGATCTGCGCGACGGTCTCGGCGAGCAGGTCGTGGGGTTCCTCTCCGGGCAGGGCACGGCGGCCGTATGTCTCTTCGTGCACGACCCAGGACAGCGGGCGGCGCTTGGACCAGCCGGCCTGCAACAGCTCGGGCTCGTCCGGGAATTCGTCGACGTAGCCGACGCACAGGTAGGCGATGATCTCCAGGTGCTCGGGCAGGCCGAGGGCGCGGACCATCTCGCGCTCGTCGAAGAAGCTGACCCAGCCGACGCCGAGGCCTTCGGCGCGGGCGGCGAGCCAGAGGTTCTCCACGGCCAGTGCGGCCGAGTAGGGGGCCATCTGGGGCTGGGTGTGACGGCCCAGGGTGTGCCGGCCGCCGCGGGTCGGGTCGGCGGTGACGACGATGTTCACCGGCGTGTCGAGGATGGCCTCGATCTTCAGTTCCTTGAACTGCTTCGCCCGGCCCTTGGGGAGGGACTTGGCGTAGGCGTCGCGCTGGCGCATGGCCAGTTCGTGCATCGCGCGCCGGGTGTCGGCGGAGCGGATGACGACGAAGTCCCACGGCTGCGAGTGACCGACGGACGGGGCGTGGTGGGCGGCCTCCAGGACGCGCAGCAGCACCTCGTGCGGGATCGGGTCGCTGCGGAAGCCGTTGCGGATGTCACGGCGTTCGCGCATGACCTTCAGGACGGCCTCGCGCTCGGCGGGGTCGTAGCCGGGGGCCGCGGAGCCGGTGGACTGTCGGACTTCTGCCACTGCGGCCGCACTCTCTTCTCGGCGTTCCTGGTCGGCCAGATCTTCCTGCTCGGCGGCCCGGGTGTCCAGGTCGTCGGCGTTCTGGGCCAGTTGGGCGTCCCCGTCGCGGGGTGCCGGGACGGTGACCGCGGAGGCGGGGGGCTCCAGCGTCTCGGGCGGCGCCAGCTGGGACTGCTGGGGGCCCTGCATGTGCTGCTCGGGCTCCATCTGCGCCTCGGGCCGCTCGTCCGTGGCCGGGGCGGGGAGTACGACGGTGACGTCCTCGCTGGGTGGTGCGGGAGTGACCGGGGCCTGGACGGGCTCGACGGCCTCGGGGGCGGGGGTGAC
>NZ_JAIGQA010000175.1:0-16614 GCF_019733245.1 Streptomyces sp. WAC04114 | reverse complement strand
GGTTGAGCGGATTCTGCTGGAGTTGCGGCTGCGGGAGGGGGTGCCGTTGTCGCTGCTCAGGGCGGACGGGCTGGCTGCCTCGCGGGGGGCGCTGGCGGATGGGCTCCTGGAGAAGGGCCCGTACGACGAAGGGCGGGCTGTGCTCACACTGCGGGGGAGGCTGCTGGCGGACGGGGTTGTTCGGGACCTCGTGGACTGAAGTGCTCGGCGTTCGTGCTGGCGGCGGGGGGTTTCGCAGCCCGGCGTGGCGGGGTGCCGCTGCGCCCACCCGTGCCGCCCTTGGCGGCACGCATGCCCGCAGCTAAGCGGCACGCATGCCCGCAGCTAAGCGGCACGCATGCCCGCAGCTACGCCGTGACGAAGTCGATCAGTTCTTCCACTCTGCCCAGCAGTTCCGGCTCCAGGTCCTTGTACGAGTGGACGCCCGACAGGATCCGTTGCCAGGCCGCCCCCGTGTTCTCCGGCCAGCCCAGTGCCCTGCACACGCCCGTCTTCCAGTCCTGGCCTCGGGGGATCCGCGGCCATGCCCCGATGCCCAGGGACGACGGTTTCACCGCCTCCCAGATGTCGATGTACGGGTGGCCGACGACCAGGGCGTGTTCGCTCGTCACCGACTGGGCGATGCGCCACTCCTTCGAGCCCGGCACCAGGTGGTCCACCAGGACGCCCAGCCGTGCGTCCGGGCCGGGGGCGAACTCGGAGACGATCGACGGCAGGTCGTCGACGCCCTCCAGATACTCCACGACCACGCCCTCGATGCGCAGGTCGTCGCCCCACACCTTCTCGACCAGCTCGGCGTCGTGCCGGCCCTCGACGTAGATGCGGCCGGCGCGGGCGACCCGTGCGCGTGCACCAGGCACGGCCACCGAACCGGAGGCGGTGCGGGTGGGACGCGCGGGTCCGCCCGGCGCGGGGCGGACGAGGGTCACCACCCTGCCCTCCAGCAGGAAGCCGCGCGGCTCCATCGGGAACACCCGGTGCTTGCCGAAGCGGTCCTCAAGGGTCACCGTGCCCGCCTCGCAGCGGATCACCGCCCCGCAGAAGCCGGTCCCCGGCTCCTCCACCACCAGGCCCGGCTCCGCCGCGACCTCGGGCACCGGCTGGGGCTTCTTCCACGGCGGGGTCAGATCGGCGGAGTACTGGCGCATTCGGATGACGATAGGAGAAGGCGAACGGCGATCACCGCGACACGCCGAAACGCGCCGCCAGCGCGTCCCGTTGCGCCCGCACGAACGCCGCGTCCACCACCGCTCCGTGACCGGGCACGTACACCGCGTCCTCGCCGCCCAGGTCGAGCAACCGGTCCAGGGCGGCCGGCCAGTGCGACGGCACCGCGTCGGGGCCCGCCTGCGGCTCGCCGGACTCCTCGACCAGGTCGCCGCAGAACACCACCTCCGGATCGCCCGGCACCAGCACCGCCAGGTCGTGCGCGGTGTGCCCCGGACCGACGTTCGCCAGCAGCACCTGGCACCCGCCGCCCAGGTCGAGGGTCCACTCGCCGGACACCAGGTGCCCGGGCGGGACCAGCCGCTGCGCCGCCTCCTCGGCCGTGGGCGCCGCCAGCCCGCCCCGCACCGCGTCCGCGCGCAGCTCCTCCCGGTCCCGCACCCGTGACAGCACCGCGTCCATGCCCACCGCGCCGAACACCTCCGCGTCCGGGAAGGCCGCCGCCCCGAAGACGTGGTCGAAGTGCGGATGGGTCAGCGCGAGATGTGTCACACCGTGCCCCGCCAGCGACCGCGCCTGCGCACGCAACTTCTCGCCCTCGGCGAGGCTCGACCCCGCGTCGATCAAGAGGGCGGCGCCCTCCCCGGCGACCAGCCCCGCCGTGCAGTCCCACACCGGCAGCCGGCACCGCCCCACCCCGGCGGCCAGACGCTCCCATCCGAGGTCTTCCCAAGTCACCGTCATACGGCGACGCTAGCGGTGCACCCCGCTCGGGGCACGGCGCCGCACGACCAGCCTTGCCGGGGGTGTACCCCACCGCCGTACACTGGGCCGGGGAATGCTGGCACTCGCACGCGCAGAGTGCCAGGCTCGACAGGCAGGACAACGGGCGGACGACTTCTGGAGGTGTGCGCGATGCTCAGTGAACGCAGGCTTCAGGTGCTGCGCGCCATCGTCCAGGACTACGTCGGCACCGAGGAGCCGGTCGGCTCCAAGGCCCTCACCGAGCGGCACAGCCTCGGCGTCTCCCCGGCCACCGTCCGCAATGACATGGCGGCCCTGGAGGACGAGGGGTACATCGCCCAGCCGCACACCAGTGCCGGGCGCATCCCCACCGACAAGGGCTACCGGCTGTTCGTCGACAAGCTCGCCGGCGTCAAGCCGATGACCGCGCCAGAGCGGCGCGCGATCCAGAACTTCCTCGACGGCGCCGTCGACCTCGACGACGTCGTTGCGCGTACGGTGCGGCTGCTCGCGCAGATCACGCGTCAGGTCGCCGTCGTGCAGTACCCCTCGCTGACCCGTTCGACGGTGCGGCACGTGGAGCTGCTCTCCCTCGCGCCCGCGCGCGTGATGCTCGTGCTGATCACGGACACCGGGAGGGTCGAGCAGCGGGTGGTCGACTGCCCGGCGCCCTTCGGCGACGCCTCGCTCGCGGATCTGCGCGCCCGGCTCAACAGCCGTGTGGCGAACCGCCGTTTTACGGATGTGCCGAGTCTGGTGGAGGATCTCCCGGAGGCGTTCGAGCACGAGGACCGGGGTACGGTCTCTACGGTGCTCTCCACACTTCTGGAGACGCTCGTCGAGGAGAACGAGGAGCGGCTGATGATCGGCGGCACCGCCAATCTGACCCGCTTCGGGCATGACTTCCCTCTCACGATCCGGCCGGTGCTGGAGGCGCTGGAGGAGCAGGTCGTGCTCCTCAAGCTGCTCGGCGAGGCGCAGGATCCGGGCGTGACCGTACGGATCGGTCACGAGAACGCCCACGTAGGACTCAACTCCACGTCCGTCGTGTCGGTCGGCTACGGTTCGGGCGGCGAGGCAGTCGCCAAGCTCGGCGTGGTCGGACCGACCCGCATGGACTACCCGGGAACGATGGGAGCGGTACGCGCAGTGGCACGGTACGTCGGACAGATCCTGGCGGAGTCGTAGTGGCCACGGACTACTACGCCGTACTCGGCGTGCGCCGCGACGCGTCGCAGGAAGAGATCAAGAAGGCCTTCCGGCGGCTCGCGCGCGAGCTGCACCCGGACGTCAACCCGGATCCGAAGACCCAGGAGCGGTTCAAGGAGATCAACGCCGCTTACGAGGTGCTGTCGGACCCGCAGAAGAAGCAGGTCTACGACCTCGGCGGCGACCCGCTGTCGCAGGCCGGTGGCGGCGGCGCGGGCGGCTTCGGAGCCGGCGGTTTCGGGAACTTCTCGGACATCATGGACGCGTTCTTCGGCACGGCGTCGCAGCGTGGACCGCGCTCGCGCACCCGCCGCGGCCAGGACGCGATGATCCGCATCGAGGTCGAGCTCGGCGAGGCCGCCTTCGGCACGACGAAGGACATCCAGGTCGACACGGCCGTCGTCTGCAACACCTGCAACGGCGAGGGCGCGGCCCCGGGCACCTCCGCCCAGACGTGTGACATGTGCCGCGGCCGCGGTGAGGTCTCGCAGGTCACCCGGTCCTTCCTGGGCCAGGTCATGACCTCCCGCCCCTGCCCGCAGTGCCAGGGCTTCGGCACGGTCGTCCCGACGCCGTGCCCGGAGTGCGCGGGCGACGGCCGCGTGCGGTCCCGCCGCACGCTCACGGTCAAGATCCCGGCCGGTGTCGACAACGGCACGCGGATCCAGCTCGCCGGCGAGGGCGAGGTCGGCCCCGGCGGCGGTCCGGCCGGTGACCTCTACGTCGAGATCCACGAGCTGCCGCACAGCACGTTCCAGCGGCGCGGCGACGACCTGCACTGCACGGTGACGATCCCCATGACGGCGGCGGCCCTCGGCACGAAGGTGCCGCTGGAGACGCTCGACGGCATGGAGGAGGTCGACATCCGCCCGGGCACCCAGTCCGGCCAGTCGATCCCGCTGCACGGCCGGGGCGTCACGCACCTGCGCGGCGGCGGTCGCGGCGACCTCATCGTCCACGTCGAGGTCCAGACCCCGACCAAGCTCGACCCCGAGCAGGAGCGCCTGCTGCGCGAGCTCTCCAAACTCCGCGGCGAGGAACGCCCCACGGGTCAGTTCCAACCCGGGCAGCAAGGGTTGTTCTCGCGGTTGAAGGACGCGTTCAACGGTCGCTGACGGGTGCCTGTAACGGGTGATACGGGGCGCCTCCCGGGTGACGGGAGGTGCCTGTTCCTCTGGTCTATGCCAGTCGGCAGGCCGGTTTCGGAGTTGTTCGGAGGACGTGACAACATGCCGTCATGTCCTCCGCACTGACCGATCTCTTCCCCCACCCGATCGTGCAGGCCCCCATGGCGGGCGGCGTCTCCGTGCCGCAGCTCGCCGCGGCCGTGTGCGAAGCGGGCGGGCTCGGGTTCCTCGCCGCCGGGTACAAGACCGCCGACGGGATGTACCAGGAGATCAAGCAGATCCGGAGCCTCACCAACAGGCCCTTCGGCGTCAACGTCTTCATGCCGCAGCCGGAGTACGCTGACCCGGCCGCCGTCGACGTCTACGCCCACCAGCTGGCCGGCGAGGCCACCTGGTACGAGGCCGAGCTCGGCGATCCGGACAGCGGACGCGACGACGGCTTCGAGGCCAAGCTCGTGGTGCTGCGCGACAACCCCGTGCCGGTGGTGTCGTTCCACTTCGGCGTCCCGAGCCGCGAGGTCGTCGACGCCCTGCACCGCGTCGGCACCTTCGTCCTGGCCGCCGCGACCACCCCCGACGAGGCCCGGGCCGTCGAACGGGCGGGTGCGGACGGGGTCATCGCCCAGGGCGTCGAGGCCGGCGGCCACCAGGGCACCCACCGGGACATCCCGGAGCTGGACGGTTCCGGCATCGGGCTGCTGTCGCTGGTCGCCCAGATCCGGGAAACCGTGAGCATCCCGATCGTCGCCGCCGGCGGCATCATGCGCGGTGGCCAGATCGCCGGGGTCCTCGCGGCCGGGGCGAGCGCGGCCCAGCTGGGTACCGCCTTCCTCGCCACGCACGAGTCGGGCGCGAACGCCCTGCACAAGCAGGCGCTGACCAACCCGCTGTTCGTCCGTACCGAGCTGACCCGGGCGTTCTCCGGGCGGCCCGCGCGCGGCCTCGTCAACCGGTTCCTGCGCGAGCACGGCCCGTACGCGCCCGCCGCCTACCCCGAGATCCACCACCTCACCTCGCCGCTGCGCAAGGCCGCCGCCAAGGCCGGTGACGCGCAGGGCATGGCGCTGTGGGCCGGGCAGGGGCACCGGATGGCGCGGGAACTGCCCGCCGGGCAACTGGTCGAGATCCTGGCCGGGGAACTGGCCGCCGCCCGGGCCTCGTTGACGGGCGGGGGCGCGCTGTGACCGCGCCGGTGTTCGTGGTCGAGCACTTCGACGCGGGCGGCGGCGGCCGGTACGTCCTCGACGGGCCGGAGGGGCGGCACGCCGTCTCCGTGAAGCGGCTGCGCGCCGGTGAGGACGTCGTCCTGACGGACGGGGCGGGCCGCTGGGCGGACTGCGTCGTGCTCGGCACGGAGGGCAAGGACCGGCTGATCGTCCAGCTGGACTCGTGGTCCGAGGAGCCCGCCGAGCAGCCCCGGGTCACCGTCGTCCAGGCCCTGCCCAAGGGCGACCGCGGCGAGCTCGCCGTCGAGACGATGACCGAGGTCGGTGTCGACGCGATCGTGCCGTGGGCGGCGGCGCGCTGCATCACGCAGTGGAAGGGCGACCGCGGGGCCAAGGCGCTGGGCAAGTGGCGGGCCACGGCCCGGGAGGCCGGCAAGCAGTCCCGCCGGGTGCGCTTCCCGGAGGTCGCTCAGGCGGCGACGACCAAGCAGGTCGCCGCCCTGCTGGCCGGGGCGGACTTCGCCGCCGTGCTGCACGAGAGCGGGGAAGCGCCGCTGGCGACAGCCGAGTTGCCGGCCACCGGTGACATCGTGCTGGTCGTGGGGCCCGAGGGGGGCGTCGCGCCGGAGGAGCTGGCGCTGTTCGAGGAGGCGGGGGCGCGGGCGTATCGCCTCGGACGCAGTGTGCTGCGCACGTCGACTGCCGGCACGGCCGCCGCGGCCGTGCTCCTGGCACGCACCGGGCGCTGGTCCTGACTGCCACGGTGGTGCACGGCCCCGTGGCCATGACGGACCGTACGCGGGTGGCGCATCTCAAGGACCCCGAGGGCAACTTGGTGGAGCTTCAGGAGGGGCTGCCGCTGCGCGGCTGACGCCTTTGCGCCCTACCGCACGGCCCGCGTCAGTGGCAGGCTCGCCTCCATGGGGGTTTCGACGAGGTATCGACTGGGGCCGCGCGGCCGGCGTGTGGCGGTCGCGGCGGCGTTCGCCGTGCTGGCGGTGGGCGGCGCCGTCGCCTGCGAGCCCGGCGGCATCAGCTCCGCGTCCGTCGCGTACACCACCGACGAGACCGTGACCAAGGAGCTCAACCGGCAGAAAGCGGACGTGCGTTGGCTCACCTGCACCGCCTCCTACGGGGACAACGGCGGGAAGTCGTCACCCTCGGCGCGTGAGCGGACCGTCGCGACCGTCGACTGCGAGGGCGAGACGAAGGACGGCAAGGACATCACCGTCGACGGCAAGGTCACCCACGCGGTGGACGGCGCCTGTGTGCGCGGGAACATCACCGCCAAGGTGGACGGCAAGGTGTGGTTCCAGGTCGACGGCCTCGGCGACTGCGACTCCACCACCCCGCCACCCGTCGGCGGGCCCGGCGGCGGGGGGCCCGGGCCGACCGTCACCGTGACCGTCACCCAGACCGTCTGGTGCGACCGGTACCCGGACTGCCGCCCCGTCGAGGGCAAGTGATCCGAACCCTGTCCGTGCGGCGTGGTCCCTGCATAGGGTGATCAGGTGACATCGTCTGCATACCTCCGGTTCCCCCATGTGCACGGCGACCTGGTCGCCTTCACCGCCGAGGACGACGTGTGGCTCGCTCCACTCGACGGCGGCCGGGCCTGGCGGGTCAGCGCCGACAACATGCCGGTGACCCAGCCCCGCATCTCGCCCGACGGCACCACCGTCGCCTGGACCTCCACCCGCGAGGGCGCCCCCGAGGTGTTCATCGCCCCGGTCGACGGCGGCCCGGCCAAGCGGCTGACGTACTGGGGGAGCCTCAAGACACAGGTGCGCGGCTGGACCCCGGACGGCGAGGTGCTGGCGATCAGCACCCAGGGGCAGGCGAGTCTGCGCCGCACCTGGGCGCGCGCCGTCCCGCTGGACGGCGGCCCGGCGACCACCCTGCCGTACGGGCCCGTCGGCGACGTCGCCCACGGCCCGCACACGGTGCTGCTGTCCGCGCCGATGGGGCGTGAGGCGGCCTGGTGGAAGCGCTACCGCGGCGGTACGGCGGGCAAGCTGTGGATCGACCGCGAGGACGACGGGGAGTTCACGCGGCTGCACGAGGACCTCGACGGCAACATCGAATACCCGCTGTGGGTGGGCGACCGGATCGGCTTCCTCTCCGACCACGAGGGCACCGGAGCGCTCTACTCCTCCCTCGCCGACGGCTCCGACCTGCGCCGGCACACCCCACTCGACGGCTTCTACGCCCGGCACGCCGCGACCGACGGCACCCGGGTCGTCTACTCCAGCGCCGGTGAACTGTGGGTGCTGGACGACCTGGAGGGGGCCGAGCCGCGGCGGCTGGACGTACGGCTGGGCGGACAGCGCGTCGACCTGCAGCCCTTCCCGGTGAACGCCTCCCGCTGGTTCGGTTCGGCGTCCCCCGACCACACGGCGCGCGGCAGCGCGGTCGCCGTCCGCGGCTCCGTGCACTGGGTCACCCACCGCGCCGGACCGGCCCGCGCACTGGCCGCGACACCCGGGGTGCGGGCCCGCCTGCCGCGCACCTTCCGCGCGGACGGCGAGCAGTGGGTGGTGTGGGTGACGGACGCCGAGGGCGACGACGCCCTGGAGTTCGCGCCCGCCACCGGAGTCGCCCCGGGGGCGACCCCCCGCCGGCTCGCCGCAGGGCAGCTCGGCCGGGTGCTGGACCTCGCCATGGCGCCCGACGGCAGCCGGGCCGCCGTGTCCTGCCACGACGGGCGCCTGCTGCTCGTGGAGCGGGAGACGGGCGAGGTGCGCGAGGTCGACCGCAGCGAGGACGGCGATGTGTCGGGCCTCGTCTTCTCGCCCGACTCGTCCTGGCTGGCCTGGTCCCACCCCGGCCCCCGGCCCCTGTGCCAGCTGAAGCTCGCCAACACCACCGACCTGTCGGTCACCGAGGCCACCCCGCTGCGCTTCCAGGACTACGCGCCAGCGTTCACGATGGACGGCAAGCACCTCGCGTTCCTGTCGACCCGCTCCTTCGACCCGGTCTACGACGAGCACGTCTTCGACCTGGCCTTCGTCGTCGGCGCCCGACCGCATCTGATCACCCTCGCGGCCACCACACCCTCCCCGTTCGGGCCCCAGCGGCACGGCAGGTCCTTCGAGACGCCCGACCGCGAGGAGACCCCCGACAGCGAGGGCACCCCCACCACCCGCATCGACCTCGAGGGCCTCGCCGACCGCATCGTGCCCTTCCCGGTCGAGGCCGCCCGCTACACCAACCTGCGCGCCGCCAAGGACGGCGTCCTGTGGCTGCGCCACCCCGTCAACGGTGTGCTCGGCGCGTCCCGGGCCACCCCGGACGACCCCGAGCCCAAGTCCGAGCTGGAGCGCTACGACCTCGCCCAGCAGCGCGTCGAGCATCTCGCCGTCGACGCCGACCACTTCGCGGTCAGCGGCGACGGCAAGCGGGTGCTGCTGTGGACCGACGGGCGGCTGAAGGTCGTCCCCAGCGACCGGCGTGCCTCCAGCGACGACGACAGCGACTCCAACATCACCGTCGACCTGGGCCGCGTACGCCAGTTCGTCGACCCGGCGGCCGAGTGGCGCCAGATGTTCGACGAGAACGGCCGCATCATGCGGGACCACTTCTGGCGGCCCGACATGAGCGGCGTCGACTGGGACGGCGTCCTCGACCGCTACCGCCCGGTCCTGGACCGCTGCGCCACCCACGACGACCTCGTCGACCTGCTGTGGGAGGTACAGGGCGAACTCGGCACCTCGCACGCCTACGTCACCCCGCGCGGCGGCCACGGCGGCGGCCCCCGCCAGGGCCTGCTCGGCGCCGACATCTCCCGCCACGAGGACGGCAGTTGGCGCGTCGACCGCATCCTGCCCTCCGAGACCTCCGACCCGGACGCCCGCAGCCCGCTGGCCGCGCCGGGCGTCGCGGTACGCCCCGGGGACGCCGTCGTCGCGGTCGCGGGACAGCCGGTCGACCCGGTTCTCGGCCCCGGCCCGCTGCTGATCGGCACGGCCAACAAGCCGGTCGAGCTGACCATCTCCCCGTCCGGCGGCGGCGACCCGAGGCACGCCGTCGTCGTCCCGGTCGCCGACGAGGAACCCCTGCGCTACCACGCCTGGGTCGCCGACCGCCGCGCCTACGTCCACGAGAAGTCCGGCGGCCGCCTCGGCTACCTCCACGTCCCGGACATGCAGGCCCCCGGCTGGGCCCAGATCCACCGCGACCTGCGCGTCGAGGTCGCCCGCGAGGGCCTGGTCGTCGACGTCCGCGAGAACCGCGGCGGCCACACCTCCCAGCTGGTCGTCGAGAAGCTGGCCCGCCGCATCGTCGGCTGGGCCGTCCCGCGCGGCATGCGCCCCTACAGCTACCCCGAGGACGCCCCGCGCGGCCCCGTCGTAGCCGTCGCCAACGAGGTCTCCGGCTCCGACGGCGACATCGTCAACGCGGCGATCAAGGCCCTCGGCCTCGGCCCGGTCGTCGGCACCCGCACCTGGGGCGGCGTCATCGGCATCGACAGCCGCTACCGCCTGGTCGACGGCACCCTGGTCACCCAGCCCAAGTACGCCTTCTGGCTGGAGGGCTACGAATGGGGAGTGGAGAACCACGGCGTGGACCCGGACGTGGAGATCGTCCAACGCCCCCAGGACTACGCGGCGAACAGAGACACCCAACTGGACGAGGCCATCCGACTGGCACTGGAAAGCCTGGAGACAGCACCCGCCAAAACGCCTCCGGGCCTGCCCACCTAAGGGGCGCGGGGAACTGCGCGACCAGCCACAACGCACCCGCACAAGACGACGATACGATGCCCGAGTCGGACCACATTCGGCCAACCCCCGGAGGGAAAATGGCAGGGGAGCCCCAGGAAGACTGCCTGTTCTGCAAGATCGTCGCAGGCACCATCCCGGCGACCATCGTCCGCCAGACGGAGACGACCATCGCGTTCCGCGACATCAATCCCCAGGCCCCCACCCACGTCCTGGTCATCCCCAAGGCGCACTACAAGAACGCCGCCGCCCTCGCCGCCGCCGACCCGGCCCTCACCGCCGACGTGATCCGCGAGGCCCAGGCCGTGGCGGACGAGGAGAAGCTCGACAGCCACCGCCTCGTCTTCAACACCGGCAGCGGCGCCGGCCAGACGGTGTGGCACGTGCACGGTCACGTGCTCGGTGGCCGCGGCCTCGAATGGCCCCCGGGGTAGTCCGCCTTGTCCGTACGTGAACTCGTGGTCCTCGGCACCGCCAGCCAGGTCCCGACCCGGCACCGCAACCACAACGGCTACCTGCTGCGCTGGGACGGCGAGGGCATCCTGTTCGACCCCGGCGAGGGCACGCAGCGCCAGATGCTGCGCGCCGGGGTCGCCGCGCACGACCTGAACCGGATCTGCGTCACGCACTTCCACGGCGACCACTCCCTCGGCCTCGCCGGCGTGATCCAGCGCATCAACCTCGACCGGGTCCCGCACGAGATCACCGCCCACTACCCCCGCTCCGGGCAGCGCTTCTTCGACCGGCTCCGGTACGCCACCGCCTACCGCGAGACCGTCGGCATCACCGAGGCCCCGGTCGCCGCCGACGGGCCCCTGGCCCGCACGGACGGGTACACCCTCGAAGCCCGGAAGCTGTCGCACCCGGTGGAGTCGTACGGCTACCGGATCGTCGAGCCCGACGGCCGCCGCATGCTGCCCGAGCGGCTCGCGGCGCACGGCATCAAGGGCCCGGACGTGGGCCGGATCCAGCGCGAGGGAGCGCTCGGCGGGGTCTCGCTGGAGGACGTCAGCGAGACGCGGCGCGGGCAGCGGTTCGCGTTCGTCATGGACACCCGGCTCTGCGACGGCGTGTACGCGCTCGCCGAGGGCTGCGACATGCTCGTCATCGAGTCGACGTTCCTCGACGAGGACGAGGAACTCGCCGTCGAGCACGGTCACCTGACGGCCGGTCAGGCCGCGCGCGTGGCCCGGGACGGCGGCGTGCGGCACCTGGTGCTGACCCACTTCAGCCAGCGCTACACGGAGCCGGACGAGTTCGAGCGGCAGGCTCGGGCCGCCGGGTACGAGGGTGAGCTGACCGTGGCCCACGATCTACTGAGGGTGCCGGTTCCGAAGCGTCGGTGAAACGGCCGTACGATGAATTGATGTCCCTCCCCAAAGCCGAACTGCACCTTCACATCGAAGGCACCCTGGAACCGGAGCTCGCCTTCGAGCTCGCCGCGCGCAACGGCGTCACGCTGCCGTACGCCGACACGGACGAGCTGCGCGAGGCCTACCGGTTCGAGGACCTGCAGTCCTTCCTGAACCTGTACTACGAGCTCATGGCCGTCCTGCGCACCGAGCGGGACTTCGAGGACCTGGCGAACGCCTATCTCGCCCGGGCCGCCGCGCAGGGCGTGCGGCACGCGGAGATCTTCTTCGACCCGCAGGCCCACACCGGCCGCGGTCTGGAGATCGGCACGGTCGTCGAGGGGCTGTGGCGCGCGCTGGGGAGCAGCGAGGCCAACCACGGCGTCTCGACCCGGCTGATCCTGTGCTTCCTGCGCGACGAGTCCGCCGAGTCGGCCCTGGCCACGCTGGAGGCGGCCAAGCCCTACCTGGACCGGATCACCGGCGTCGGCCTCGACTCCGCCGAGGTCGGGCACCCGCCGGTGAAGTTCCGCGAGGTCTACGAGAAGGCCGCCGCGCTCGGTCTGCGGCGGGTCGCCCACGCCGGTGAGGAGGGCCCGCCGGAGTACATCACCGAGGCGCTGGACATCCTCGGCGTGGAGCGCGTCGACCACGGGCTGCGCTGTGTGGAGGACCCGGCGCTGGTGGAGCGGCTGGTGCGCGACCGGGTGCCGCTGACGCTGTGCCCGCTGTCCAACGTCCGGCTGCGCACCGTCGACGCCCTCGCCGACCACCCGCTGCCCGCCATGCTCGACGCGGGCCTCATGTGCACGGTCAACTCCGACGACCCGGCCTACTTCGGCGGCTACGCCGGCGACAACTTCGACGCCGTGCGCGCCACCCTCGGCCTCACCGAGGAGCGGCTGCGCGAGCTGGCCCGCAACTCCTTCCTCGCCTCCTTCCTGGAGGACGACGAAGAGCTGCGGGCGCGATATCTCGCCGAGGTGGACGCCTACACCTTCGGTTAGGGCCTGCCGTTTGTAGCCCCGGGCGGGTCTCAGTAGAGCTCCGACCCCGCCTTGTCGTAGGCACGCTGGGCGGGGACGGCCGCGGTCTCGACCGGGATCTCCACCACCGGCTGCTCCGGGGCGCCGATCTCGGGGATCGCGCCGGTGGGCGTGCCCGTGGCGGCGGCGACCAGGGCGGCCGGGTGGCCGCCCCGGCGGCGGATCGCGCCGGGCAGCAGCGGGCGTCCGCCGGTGTGCAGGGCGACGGCGGTCATCGGCAGGGCGATCACCAGCAGCCCGGCGCCGAGGACCGCGCCCATGACCGGGAAGCCGGCCTGCGCCGACAGTACGCTGCCGGTCAGCGGTCCGGCCGCCGTGCCCAGTGAGGACGCCGAGCCGACCAGCACCGCCCAGCGCCCGCGTGGGTCGAGCGAGGCGGCGAGCCCGATGAGATACGACAGCACCACCGGGTAGAGCGTGTTCCAGGCGATCTCGCCGGCCGCGAAGCTCCCCAGGTCGGTCGCGGAGGCGCTGAGCGCGATGCAGACGGCGATGAGGACGGTGCCGCCGCCGATGGGTATCGCGCGTCCGAGGCGGGCCCCGAGTGCGCCTGCCGCGAGCACTCCGGTCAGGCCGGCGCCGAGAGCGACGGCGAAGACGACACCGACGGTGGCCTCGCCGAGGTGCGCCTGCTCCAGGCCGATGCGTCCGCTCACGCCCCACAGGGAGTTCTGGGCGAGCGACCAGCACACCATGGCGGCGGCCAGCAGCAACCCCGAACGGGCGTGCGGCAGCCGGGCCTTGTCGTGCCGGGCGGTGGGCGTGGCGGGCACACCGGCGGGCAGGCGTCCGGTCAGCGGCCAGACCGCCAGGGCCGTGAGGGCGATCGCGGCCAGCGGCAGACCGTGCCCCGGGCCGAGGTGCGGCACCGTCAGATACACGGCGCCGGCGAGGGCGGAGACGGTGAGCAGTCCGGCCGTGGAGGCCCGGTGCGGATCCTTCTGACCCGCGATGAGGGTCGCGGCGACGGTGGTGGCCGTGCCGGAGCCGAACCCGCCGACGATCGCGCCGGCGACGACGGCGGGGACGGCGGTGCTCAGGGCGGCACCGCCGTAGCCGAGCATGGCCAGGGCGAGGCCGAGCCGGGCGAGGGTGCGGGCTCCGATCCGTTCGACCCGGGAGGCCAGGACGAATCCGGCGGCGGCCGAACTCAGCAGCAGGGCACTGCCGACGGCGCCGGCCTGCGTGGCGGAGAGCGGAAGGTCCGAGTCGAGCCTGCCGACGGTGGTGGGCAGCAGATACGGAGCGAGGTACCCGGCCGTGAAAAGGGCGACGAGGGGCCAGGGAGTGGTGCGGGGGGCGAACACGGGCGTTCCCAGGGCATGCGAAAGGAGCGGGGGAAAGGGGGGGTGGGCGACGACCGTCGACGGACAGGAACGCGCGAGCAATTTGTATCAAGCACGTAGTCGCACACGGGAGCCCGGGGCATGTGATCTGGAGCACGTTGCGTTTGGGGTGGTGAAGCCCGGGTAAACGAGCGCCTTTCGTCAGGCGTCGGCGGCGTTTTCGCTAAGGCCAGTGCACCGATCCGGACCCCGGCGGAACGGTCGCCTCGGCTTTGATCCGGATCTCCCGCATCACCGGGATTCCCGGCTCGTGTGCGAGTTCGGGGTCAGTGAATCGGAGGGGCCCTCGGGCAACTCGCCGTCCGGGCGCTCCGCCGGCAGGGCCTTGCCCAGGTGCCGGCGTGCGCGGGCAGGCGCCGTTCCACCCGGCTGATGGTGCGCAGGTACTCGTGCGACTCCCGCGTGGCCAGGTACGCCACGTCCCGGCCGTCCAGCCGGCCCATGTGGATGGTCTCGCCGAGCGCCTCGGACGCCTCGTCGAGGTACGGCCGCACCGCCCGGACCCGCGGGTCGGAATCGAGGTAGCTGGTGCCGGTGAGCAGGGCGTGGATGCCCCCTGCCTCTGACATGAGCCGATGGTAATCGGGCCGCCCGGGCGGTTGACGTTCGCATACTCAGCCCTCATTCTCATACATGGATGACGTCTATATGAGGAGATGGCTGGGCCTGTGAACCTCACCATCACCGACGTGACGCTCACGCCGATCCTGGTCGCGGACCCGCCGCTGCTGAACACCCAGGGCGTCCACCAGCCGTACACGCCCCGGCTGATCGTCGAGGTCGTCACCGCCGACGGGATCACCGGCGTGGGGGAGACCTACGGCGACGCCAAGTACCTGGAGTTGGCCCGGCCCTTCGCCGAGCGGCTGAAGGGACGCCAGGTCAGTGACCTGAACGGCCTGTTCACGGTCGTGGACCAGGTCGCGGTGGACGCCTCCCGCGTCGACACCGCCGTCGACGTCGGCGGGCTGCGCGGTGTCCAGACCGCCGACAAGCTGCGGCTGTCCGTCGTCTCCGGCTTCGAGGTCGCCTGCCTGGATGCCTTCGGCAAGGCGCTCGGACTGCCCGTGCACGCGCTGCTCGGCGGCAAGGTGCGCGACGCCGTCGAGTACAGCGCCTACCTCTTCTACAAGTGGGCCGGCCACCCCGAGGGCGTACCCGCCGAGACGGACGACTGGGGCGCCGCCGTCGATCCGGCGGGGGTCGTGGAGCAGGCCCGCCGGTTCACGGAGCGGTACGGCTTCACCTCCTTCAAGCTCAAGGGCGGCGTCTTCCCGCCCGACGAGGAGATCGCGGCGATCAAAGCCCTGGCCGAGGCGTTCCCCGGACATCCGCTGCGCCTGGACCCCAACGGCGCCTGGTCGGTGGAGACGTCGGTGAAGGTGGCCCAGGAGCTCGGCGAGGTCCTGGAGTACCTGGAGGACCCGGCGCTCGGCACGCCCGCCATGGCCGAGGTCGCCGAGCGCACCGGGGTGCCGCTCGCCACCAACATGTGCGTGACGACCTTCGCCGAGATCCGGGAGGCCTTCACCCGGGGCGCCGTCCAGGTCGTGCTCTCCGACCACCACTACTGGGGCGGACTGCGCAACACCCAGCAGCTCGCCGCCGTCTGCCTCACCTTCGGCGTCGGTGTGTCGATGCACTCCAACACCCACCTCGGCATCTCGCTCGCCGCGATGACCCACGTGGCGGCCACCGTGCCGAACCTCAACCACGCCTGCGACTCCCACTACCCCTGGCAGTCCGAGGACGTCCTCACCGAGCGGCTCACCTTCGAGGGCGGCAAGGTCGCCGTGTCCGACGCGCCCGGCCTCGGCGTGGAACTCGACCGCGAGCGCCTGGCCGTACTGCACCGGCGGTGGCTGGACGACGACGGCGCCCTGCGCGACCGTGACGACGCGGCGGCGATGCGGATCGCCGACCCGCAGTGGGTGACGCCCGCGATGCCCCGCTGGTGAGGCCCGCCGAGGGCGGGGCAGGGGGGCCGGCGCGAGCTGACGGGACGGGTGGGTCCGGCGTGATCGGCGTCACGTTGTCGGTGATGTGGTGCAGACTGGCCTGATCCGCACCACGTCAGGGAGCGCACAGTGACCGCGTCCACCGCCCCGGCCGGAAAGGGCCCGGCCGGAAAGGGATCACACCGCCAGAGCCAGGTCGATCCCCTCGCCCCGCTGCGCACGCCGGACGACCCGCCCTGGGACGTCTACCTCACCGGCACCGTCTTCCTGGACATCATCTTCACCGGCCTCGACTCCGCCCCGGTGCGCGGGACGGAGTCCTGGGCGCGCGGCATGGGGTCGAGCCCCGGCGGCGTCGCCAACATGGCCACCGCCCTGGCCCGCCTCGGCCTGCGCACGTCCCTCGCGGCCGCCTTCGGCGACGACCACTACGGCGACTACTGCTGGGACGCCCTGGAGCACGGCGAGGGCATCGACCTCTCCCCGTCGCGCACGGTGCCCGGCTGGCACTCCCCGGTGACCGTCTCCATGGCCTACGAGGGCGAACGCACCATGGTCTCGCACGGCCACGAGCCGCCCCCCGAGGAGCCCGCGCCCCCCTCCCCCCCACGCGCGCGTGCGGGGACGCCGGGCGCGGCCTCCTCGGGGGGCGGCTCGTCGCCGTGCGAGACCATGGTGCGTTCGCCACGGACGGCCACGGAGACGGGCACCGGGGAATGACAGCCGGGCACGCTCACCGGAGGGCAGAGGCCCCGGCGCTCGCCGTGCTCCAGGGCGT
>NZ_JAIGQA010000174.1:0-16662 GCF_019733245.1 Streptomyces sp. WAC04114 | reverse complement strand
CCACCTCCCCGCCCGACGAATCCAACATCCTCACCGACGAAACCTTCGCCGACGACACCGCCGCCGAGCAGCTGCGCTTGCTGTGCGAAGTCGCCGTCACCCACGCCAGCGCACCCCAGATCACCGACTTCATCACCGAACAGCTCCCCGGCCCCGAGGGCGCCTGGATCCTGGGCTGCCTGCTGCACCTGGCCGGAGCCGAGGACGGAGCACGCTACTGGTGGCAGTACTCCGCCGGAGCCGGCGACCGCGGCGCCGGCTACTGCCTGTCCCTGCACCACCGGGCCCGAGGCGACGACCAGACAGCCGACTTCTGGCTCGACCAGACCGGAAACGACACCGAGACCGACTCCGACGAAGGCTGCGCGGTCACCACCGCCACCGTCCTGCGCATGATCGTGCAGATGAACGCCGACAGCGACCGCACCTACAGCGACACCACCCTCGCCGTCATGTCCTACACCACCGCAGCCGTCAGCGACGGCTACCGCCGCCACCCCGACGTCGAAATCCCCGCCCCCGGGCCCTACTTCGCTGAGATGCTTCAGATCATTCTCGCGGCCCTCACCGACCCGCAAGACGACTGCACCGACCCCAGCGCAGACCCTCTACCTGCCCGCCCGGTCGAAGACGACGACATGGCCACCCGCCGCACCCGAACACCCAATCCGGACCACGTCCTGCTCCAGTCCGCGGCGCCCGACGCCGAATCCGCCTCCGCCTTCCACGAGGCAGCCCTCGCCTGCGCCTGGAGGCGCATCCCCCCAGAACAGCCCCAGAAGCCGGGGCAGAGGGAAGTCCTCATGCGTTTCCTCCTCGACCGCCGGCACCGGTGCAGGCCCGGCCTCGGTCGCGTGCGCGAGGCTACGGGGAAGAGCCTTCTGCGGTTCGCGCCATGAGGGCAGTGATCTCGATGTACAGCCCGGCTCAAGGGCGGGTTCCGACAGGAGAGCGGCCTTGATCATTCTCGACACCAACATCTTGTGGAACCAGACCCCGGAGGGCGGCAGTTCTGACCTGCTCCGCGCCATCCGTGCATTCGCTGGCGAACGGGTTGCCATCCCGTGGATGGTCATGGAAGAACTCGCCGCCCAGCAGGCCATCAAGTACCAGAACCAGTACAAGCGAGCGGCTGACGCCGTGCAGGCGCTGCGCGAGGCAACGCCGTGGAGCCTCGACCTTCCTCTCGGCCCGTCCCAGCCGGACGAGGTTCGTCAGTCCTGGCGGCAGCGATGGGCCACCGTCGTGGACGTGATTCCTACCAGCGCTGAGGCGCTGCGGGAGGCGGTCTTCCGCGAGGCGAACGGCCTCCGTCCGTGCAAACCGGAGACCAAGTTGAAGACCGGCGGCCGGGACGTTGCGATCTGGCTGTCGGCAGTGGAGTACGCGCGAGCCAACCCGGCCGAGACGGTGTACTTCGTGAGTGGCAACACCAAGGACTTCGGCGACAGCGCAACGTTTCCCGCTCCGATGGATGCGGACGTTGCCGGCCTCACGGACAGGTTTGAGCTCATGCTGAGCCTGGATGACGTGATGGCCAAGTTCGCGCCCGAGACCACTACGGACGAAGCCGCAGTGCGGGCGCTCCTCACCGAGGACCGAGTGATCAGGCAGTTGGTGAACGAGGCGACGACGCAGGGCTGGCTGCCGATGGACGGTACGTTCGCCTGCACCACCCACGGTTTCGACGGGCAGCCCGTGATCGCCCCCGCTGACGGCTGGGTCACGGCCGGGCCGTCGGAGGTAGTCGAGGTGGAGTCACTGCGTTCGTACCGCATCGGAGAGCGGGAGTGGTGTTTGGGCGTTGTGCAGTACCGGCTCACGGGCTTGGCCCTGATGGGCGCCAGAGCGGACTGGGCTAGCTGCCTCCTCCGGGCATCCGTGTCCCTGACGCTGAACGATGCCGAGCCTCAGCTGACGGTTCTGAGAGCCGACAGACCTGAGCCGGTCAGTGACGAGATGTTCCGGCGGCTCGCCCTGCCCCAATACCGGATGACCGGCACCGAGGAGGCCATGATGCGGGAGATCCGGCACAACATTGCATCATCCGCAGTCCCCAATCTGCACCCGTTGAGGGGGCCGCGTGCCTATGAGGGCGCCTTGGCACGGAAGAACGGCGATGGCATCGGCAGGCCTCGCCCGCCCTTCGCTGAGTAGGCAGGCCCATCGCGCAGGGACGGCCCGGGCGGCCCGGGCCGGACAACATCACGGGCCTCAGGGGGGGAGACAGCCTCCCAGGGGCCCGGCATATGGAGTTGTGCTGCTCAACGACAGCGCACCTCAGCTGTCACGCGTGAGCCCTGGTTGTCCATGTCGCATGCGACATCCATCTATATCGGTCTAGCGTGGTGTTGACACTCCGACAGATCGACAGATCGACAGGTCTTGCGGGGATCGGGGCGGGACGTTTGTCCGCCACGATGCGCCACCCCGTAAGGCAAGGCACGTCACCCGAAAGTGACTAACAGTGAGCGAGCCGCCGTGAACATGAGTCTGCCCGCCCACCACTGCATCTCGTGGGCGGGCAGTGTGGTGTGCTCTGTCAGCGGGCGCGGACTGTGGCCCCGTAGGTATCGCTCTGGCGGAGCACGATCACCTCTTGGACGGGTGCCGGCCAGGCTTGGATGAGTTCAACCTCAGCAGCCGTTGTCAGAACTCTCCCTGGGCGCGCCAGGAAAGTGCCATGCGCGTCATGATTCGCCATCCGCAGAGGCAGAGGAAGGAACTGGCCAAAATTCCTGCTGCGCAGAGTGTGATGTACAGGCCTGTTGAGATGGGGTTGTTGAGCCCAGCGATAATTGGGGTCGTTAGCCATGCCGAGGCTATGGCACCGACGATGGACGCGAGAACCGATGGGATGAAAAGCGACCAGAAAGCTACCGAAGCGTATACTCGCGTCTTCCCGGCGATAGCGATGAGGGGTGAGGCTTCACGCCCAAATCGAATGAATTCACCTAGCGAACTTAGCCCCACGGCGATGACAGTGAGCGCTACTCCTGCAACTCCCAGAAGAAGAATCCACTGGCCTGAAGAGACTAGATCTTGGGCTCCCATTGCCCAAGTGTTCGCGAGCGGCTCAACGTTTGCCATCATGGCGAGTGTTCTTCTAGCCGCTTCTCGCAACTGTGGAAGTGGGAGATCGTCCCCGGACCGTGAGAAAACAAACAGGCGACCGTTTCCGTTACTGCTGTTTCCGTCTGCTGTGACAGGCCCAGGTTCAATTTTGATGCTGCTGGAATTTTCGACTTCATTCCAGCGAAGTAGTTCGATAATTCTCTCATCCAAGTGTTGTACGGCAACACTTGCTGATTGGCAGGGGGCGCTAAGGGCTCTTAGTGCTGCACAGGAGCCGTGAATCGTGAAGGCTCTAGTCGCACCAGGACTAGGAGTGGATGCCTGAAGCATCGCGATCTCTGCCTCTGACGGCAAGGCCTGCGCAAAATCCCCTATACGAGAATCGTCATCTCCGTGATGGGAAACCGTGACGATCGATGTGCCAACCCGATCCTGGGATTTTCTCGCCAAGGTAGCGTTGGCGCCGAGTAGCCCCATCCAGAGTTGCGCCTGCACAACCAGGAAAATTGCAGCCATAAGAGCCGCTACAAATCTAGCAGTCGAACGGCTTTGCATAGCTGCCCGTCGTCCGGAAAATATCATTCCAGGACTCCCTGCCTTTTTCCCCGCTTGTGCAACCAAGGCCCCTCCCCGTGCCACGGCCAGGCCGACCACAGATGGAAGGGAGCTAAGAGCCCCTAGCGCTCCTATCACGTATACCGGCAACCGCCATTCTTCATTCGCCAGCCCAGGTCCGCGAACAGCAAGAAGGAAGAAGAGGGGGAAGACCCAGGGCCACCATCGCGTGTGTCCGTGCAGGCGACTTCGCAGGTCACTGAAGCGAGATTTCTTGATGCCGGGAGTCGACCCCAACACCAAGAGAATAACGGCGACGACGGAGAGGAGGAGAGCTCCAATCAGCTGCCACAAGGAATCCGCGACATCCGGGGCATAGAGAACAAAATCAACGACAGGGAGCGGAATGTTCCACTTGAGTGCAGGCGCCATAAAAGCGAGACTGAAGGAACATCCGACCAGGAGCGGAACTGAGCACTCGCCGATGACGAACAGTATTTTGGCAGAGGGTCCTGCACCGAGAATATCAAGCAGGATAACACGGCGCTCACGTGCGGATGATCCAGTACGGATGGCCGCTATCAGGAGAGCAGAGGCCGGCAACAGCAGGAAGCCGATAAGACCAGCGCATAGCATACCGAGACTTGGCAGTGATCTGCTTTCTCCCCAATATATGTCTTGCTGCTTCCCGAAGCCCGAGATCTTGTACATGTCGCCACTGTCGAGCATGTGTTGCGACGGGCGTACGTAGGCGAATCTTTCGGACGGAGATTGCAGTCCTTCCGGGGAAATGATTCCTGCAAATCTTCCGTATCGGGATATGATCTCTTCCTTCGCTCCTGCGGTGGCGAGTGATTGGGAGAGGACAGCCTCACCGGGCTTGGGCCACTCCTCAAGGCCAGGCGGCAGGGGTGCGTCATCAGTTAGAGGTTCGACGTAGGCCAAGAAGTGCTGAGTTCCGTCGACGTCGTCGGTATCAGGAGCCCAAAGAGCAACCGCGTGTTCGCTGCTGCGGCTGACCGGAATGGGGCTCCTCGCCGCGCCGCGTATGTCCCGCCCGTCGTAAGTGGCTTCGGCTAAAACGAGGGAGCAGGCGGCAAGGATAAAGAGACAGACAGATAGGCAGAGCGACCATAGCCTCACCCTTCCGCCCTCAGCTGTGATGGAGGCCCGCCGGCCCGCGGCAAGCAACTGCAGGCCTAGTCGCCTTCCGTTCAGCGCTCTCACTTTCACACCCCCGTCTTTTGCGGCGGCGTGTTCTCAGTTATTTTCGCGTTCCGTAGACTCATTTTTCGTTGCGCGAGTGCGGATACCTCTACGTCGTGGGTGACCACAATGAGGCCGCAATCCCATTTGCCAGGAAGACTGTACAAGAGCTCCGAGACACTTTCCTTGTTTGCCGCGTCCAAGGCGCCGGTGGGCTCATCCGCCAGGATTAGCGACGGCTTGTTGATAAGGGCGCGCGCAACAGCTACCCTCTGCCGTTCGCCACCTGAAAGGGAGCCGGTCAGCCCCTGATTCGGTGCGATACCAAGTTCTCTCAACAACTCTGCGGAGCGGGAAAATGTTTCTGATTTCGGGGAGCCGTTCAACATCCCAGCGATAGCGACATTCTCCAATGGGCTCAATTCAGGGAGAAGCTCTCCGAATTGAAATATCATTCCGATCTTTTCGCCCCGAACGCGAGCTACTTTACGAGACGAAAGGCCTGTGATCGGGGTTCCGGCTACAGTGATCGATCCCCCCGATGGTGTGTGTAGGCCGAGAATGCAGGACAGAAGGGTCGATTTTCCGCTGCCGCTTGGGCCAGAAATCGCAAGAGACTGAGCACACTCTAATTGGAAGCTCACTCCGTCCAGTATCTTTCGGCCCTGGATTTCATACGACAGCCTGTCCACCCGGAGTGCTGGCTCCATGCTCATTCCTTGCCTTCGCCAAATAACGATGAGCAGGCCCCCATCAGTGACACCACTAGGAAGGAGGGCCTGCCCAGCACCATGACTAGGAGCGGGACCAGCCGCTGCAGTCATCCGGCCAGTTGTTGATGTACTCGCAAGCCTTGATGGCTGCGACCCCCGCTTCAATGTTCTTGCTCACGTTCGAATTGCCGTTTCCCCGCTTTTCCCAGAGAACGTCGACATCTCCTGTAAGGCGCTTCTCGTACTCGGCCTTGACTGGGTGTCCGTCAGCCTTTCGGTCTTTGATCCAGACGAAGGTAAACTGCGAGCCGCAAGTGGTGCGATTGCAGGTATCCGTCCATGCGAGAGATCCATCGGTACTGGCTGTGAGTGCGTAGGCGGGACTGGCGCCTAGAAGAAAAAGGCCGCCAATAATCGCACTAGCTGCCCTTTTGATTCGCTTTTTCATGTGTCGCCTTTCATGGAACGGAAATGGGGTGCTAGTGAGTCCTGGCAACGCAAATGGAGCTGGCCAGAGTGGCACCCCAAAGCGCAGGTCCACCTCTAGAACGAATGAGGGCTCACCCTTCGGTGTGCCCAGCGGGGTAGTTCCCGTGATCGCTTCCTGTCGAAGGGGATCAGGTCCATGCAACGCAATGCAACGCATTGTTCAGTGCTCAGGGGGTGCTCTGGTAGTGCTGTCCAGTGTGGCTGTGCTGTGAGCTGCTGAAAACTAATGCTAAGCGCCTCTATCGAGAGTTCCAGTAGAGGTTGCGAGCTTGGAAAAACTTCGCTGACAAACACGTGAATGTGAGTGTGTTGGCCGCCACTCAGTGCAGGACTTGTGAAGACTCTGCCGTCGTCATCATTCGAAGGGCAAGGATGGAAAGGACCGAATAGTCGCACTTGAGGGCCAAATGATCACCGCCCCGTTACTTATTCGTTACCTAAGTTGAGCGACGGGTTGCTCCTTCTGGTCGGCTTGCCGTTTGTGGTTAGTTTCGTATGCACTCGACCCAAGGTGCGGCTTTCGGTCCGACCTTGCGTCGCCGTCCGATGCACCTGAACCAGCGCGAGGTTGTGACTGTGCTGGTTGCTATGCGCGGGGCTTTGGAGGTGACTGCTAATCAGGGACCCGAGGTGGAGCCAGGCCCCCCGCTGACCCCGCGGCCGCCTGGTTGCCGGCTCCTTGGTTGGCTATCTCCGCCCTAACGCTTCTCTCGCCCGCCTCGTTGGTCGTGCTCTCCTTGCGGGCGGGGCGGGACTTCCTGGCATTGCGGGCGTCGACTCAGTCCCATCAGCGCTCTGAGTAGGCAAAATGGGCCATGGTGGTGGCCGGGCGCGCAGGTCAGTCGCTGGCGGAGTTCATTGAACTCGCCTAAAAAACCCGCGAGTTGCTTTGATCGGGCAAGGGGGCTGCGAACATGACAATCAGCCAACCTTGAGTCATCCCCTTGATCGACTCGTGCCGAACAAGTCATGATCTTGCACTTGTGTGCGAGGTGTGTTGCCTTGTGTGCTCGGTGTGAGAAGGGGTGGGGGAGTGCTCGCGTCGGTGTCTGCGCGTGTCCGGATGTTGATCGTGCTGGTCGCGCTGTCCGTGATCGCGGGTAGCGGCTGGTTGGTCCAGGTGACCGCCGGTGACTCCCCCGCTGGGCAGGATGATTACGCCTACGGTGGCCCGCAGCCTGCAGCACATCAGAAGCCGGTGACGCCGCAGCAGCGGCGTGCGCAGACGAAAGACAAAGCCAAGCCGGTCAAGCCACACGCGTTGCCGGCGACGAAGAGCAAGCCGGCCACGGCTGCGCAGATCGAGCTGCTGAAGCAGAATCAGAAGCAGTTGCACGCAGCGGGCCGTAAGCACCCGCGCACCCCCGCCGGTTCTCGCCCATCCGGCCGTACGTTCAATCAGGCCTCCTTCACCACCCGGGCTGACGCGGCGGCCACAGCCTCGTACAACAGCGGTGCCCTGTACCAAGTGAGCACCGACCCGTTCGCGAACGCGGCTGCACAGCAGGGCGGTTGGCTCATGGCGCTGGGCAACCACATCGGGGCCGCGGTCCCGGGGGAGCCGTTGCAGGTCAAGGCAGCGATCTGGCAGTCCGGTGGCGCGAACACAGAAGTGCATCCGGTGAGGGTGCGCTGGAAGGTGGACTACTACGGCTGCCGCCTGAGCAACGAAGACGTGCAGTGGTTCGACTTCGGGCAGACCGTCCAGGCCCCTACCCTGAACACCGACAAGGTCTTCCCTGAGGTCAACGCGTCGTTCACGGTGCCGACGACGGAGTGCACGCAGCAAGTCCCCAGCTTCACGGTCTGGGCCTGCACGACCGTGACGGACGACCCCACGGACACCGAGTCCTGCGGCTCGTACAATATGTTTCACATCGTGCCGTCCCTGCCCGAGGGCGCTGAATGCGCTGCGGTTTGCGGCGACGCGAGCGGTGCGGCCGGTACGACGGTGATGCGTGCCGACCCGGTGAACACGGCGACTGGCGCATTCACTGAAGCGTTCACCGACGCCAACGTGCCGGCTCCTGGCGTGCCGTTGCAGGTCGGACGTGTCTACTCCTCCGACAACACCGAATCTGGAGCGCTCGGCAAGGGCTGGCAGCTGCCGTGGGAGACGCGGCTGAAGATCGAGGCTGATGGCGATGCGGTGCTGGTCGGTGAGGGGGGCACCCGGCACACGTACAAGAAGTCCGGGGGGACGTTCACCACTCCAGGCCAGGCCCGCTCCAAGCTGGTTATCGACGGCAGTGGCTACAAGCTGACCACTGCGGACCAGTCAACGTACGCCTTCAATGCCTCTGGTCAGTTGACCGCGGTCAAGGACCGCACAGACCGGGGTCTGTCCCTGACGTACACGGGCGGCAAGCCCACCACCATCACGGACGCAGTCGGGCGTGCCGCGAAACTCGCCTACGCAGGTGAGCGGCTCGACACGGTGACGCTGGCGGATGGCCGGGTGGTCGACTACAGCTACACCGGCGACCGGCTGACCGGTGTGACAGCTCTGGACGGGAAGACGGAGACGTACGGCTACGACGCCTCCGGCCGCGTCAACAGGGTGACGGACGCCCGCACCAAGCAGGTCACGTTCAACACATACGACGCTCAGGGCCGGGTCGCATCCCAGACGGACGCCTTGGGGCGCGACACGAAGTTCACCTACTCCAAGAATGGTGTCTTCGATCAGGTCGACGTCACGGCTCCGGACGGCGGCGTGTGGACGGACGTCTACTACAAGAACGTCCTGTTCACCCAGATCGACCCACTGAACAACAAGAGCTACTACCGGTACGACAAGTTCTTCAACCGTACAAGCGCCATCGATGCCGAGGTTCGCAGAACCGAGTGGGAGTTTGACAGCCAGGGCCGCCTGAAGCGCCGGTCCAATACCTCCTCGGACGAGGAGTGGACGTACGACGCCAAGGGCAACGTCGCCACATACACGGATGGCGAGTCCAACGACTACACCTTCGGCTACAACACGGCCAACCAGGTCAGCACCGTCAAGGACCCGCTCGGCAAGACGACGACCTACGGCTACAACGCCACCACCGGGCTGCTGGAGACCGTCACCACACCGCGCGGCAAGACCACGAAGTACGGCTATGACGGCGACGGCAACCTGACGTCGGTCACCACCCCCAAGGGCAACAAGACCACCTACACCTACTTCCCCTCGGGACAGGTGAAGACGGTCGTTGACCCACGCGGCAACGTCACCGGCGCGGACCCTGCGAAGTACACGACCTCGTACACCTATGACCCTGCGGACCGGGTCAAGACGGTCACCGACGCGCGGGGTAACGTCACGTCCTACGACTACGACGAGGTCGGCAACCTCCTCACCGTCACCGACGCTGCCAAGCGGGTCACGGCTTACGGCTACAACGACGCAGGTCGGCTGAAGACGATCACGGACCCGGCGCTGAAGCAGACGGTCCTGGACTACGACCCGGCTGGCAGGCTCAGCAAGGAGACCAACCGCCGGGGCGCGACCGTCACCTACGCGTACGACAAGGCCGGCAATCAGGTTCAGGTGGTGACCGCACGCGGTAACGCGACCGGCGCCGACGCGAAGCTGTACACCTGGAAGATCGGCTACGACAGGGTCGGCAACCGCAAGACCGTCACCGACCCGCTCGGCAAGACCACCGCCTTCACCTGGGACGCCGACAACCGGCCGCTGTCGGTCACCGATCCGCTCAGCCACACCCGCAGCGTCACCTACGACGACAACGGCAGCATCGTAAAAACCACCGATGGCCTCGGCCACGGCATGACGCTGGACTACGACGACAACAACCGACTGAAGTCGTCGAAGACCTGGGCCGGCTACCTCACCACCTACGAGTACGACGACGACAGCCACCTCTCTGCCGAAGTCTCGCCGGAAGCCGAGCGCACCACCTACACCTACGACGACGACGGCAACCTCGCCACCACCGTCGACCCGCGCGGCAACGTCACCGGCGCCGACCCGGCAAAGTACACCTGGAAGTACGGCTACGACGCGGCCGGCAACCCCGCGTCCATCACCGACCCGCTCGGCCACCAGCGCAAGACCGGCTACGACGCCGTCGGCAACGTCGCCTCCGTCACCGATGGCCGCGACAAGCAGACGGTCTACGAGTACGACGAGCTCAACCGGCCGAAGAAGGTCACCGCCCCGGACACCGGAGCGACCGCCTTCACCTACAACAAGGCTGGCTTCCTCGAGACCAGCACCGACGCCAACACGCACACCAGCACCTACGGCTACAACGACGAAGGCCAGCTGACGTCGGTCAAGAACCCGCTGGGCAAGACGGTCGCATACGAGTACGACCTCGACGGCAACCGCACCAAGTACACCAACGCCCGCGCCCAGACGATCACCACCACAGTCGACGCACGCAACCTGCCGACGAAGATCACCTATTCCGACGGCACGGCGGCGCAGACGTACGGCTATGACGACGCGAGCCGCCTGAAGACCGTCACCGACGCCACCGGCAGCCGCACGCTGTCGTACGACGATGACGACAAGATCCAGACGATCACGTCGCCGGGCGCAAGCAAGCCGTTCACCTACGTCTGGAACACCGACGACACCCTCAAGTCGCGTGCCTACCCGGACGGCCGGACCACCAGCTACGGATACGACAAGGTTGGCCGGACCAAGACCCGGACGACCAACTCCAAGGCCGTCTCCTACGGCTACGACAAGGCCGGCAACCTCACCTCGGTCACCCTGCCCACCACCACGGCCCGCAGCGAGACGCGCACCTACGACGAGGCTGGCCGCCTGACAACGCTCACCTCACCCACCATCAGCAACACCTTCACCTACGACGAGAACAACCGTCTGGTCGGCGACAAGCCCGGCACGGGCTACCCGAGCCGCTACGCCTACGACGACACGGGGCGCATGACCCGTGTCTGCACCGACACCTCTGCCACCTCCTGCCTGACAGGCACCGCCGGCACCACGTACACCTACGACAAGGTCGGCAACCTCAAGACAGCGGCAAGCTCGGGCTCGACAACCACCCACACCTACGACGACGGCGACCAGCTGCAGTCGACGGCAAACGGCACGACCACCACGAGCTACGGCTACGACGCCGACGGCAACCAAACCAAGGACGACGACGGCACCTACGCCTACGACCCGGCAGGCCGTCTCAAGTCCGCGACCATCGGCACCAACACGTACGGATTCACCTACGACGCCGACGGCAACCGCGCCACGGTCAACAAGAACAACGCGCTCGCCGGAACATCCCGCTGGGACATCAACAACCCGCTCCCGCAGCTCGCCACCGACACCGACGCCTCGGGCGCCCTGCTCGCGGACTACCACTACGATCCCGACGGCACGGCCCGCTCCATGGACCGCTCCGCCGGCACCTACTACTTCACCCAGGACCGCCAGAACTCGACCAGCGCGGTCTACGACGCAGCGGGCACGGACAACTACCGCTACACCTACAGTGCCTGGGGATCCCCGACCGGCAAGGCCACCATCACCGGAGGCCAGACCAGCCCCTTCGGCTACACCGGCCAGTACAAGGACCAGTACCTCCCCGACCGCCTCCAGCTGCGCGCCCGCTCCTACGACACCGCCCAGCGCCGCTTCACCACCCAGGACCCGATCTCAGCGGATGCGGACAATCCCAACCAGTCCCAGTACAACTACGCCGACAACGACCCCGCCAACCTCTCCGACCCCACCGGCCAGTGCCCGATGTGCATCGGCGCTGGCATCGGAGCCATCGTGGGCGGAGGTGCCTACGCCCTCAGTCATCAGGACGACTTCGATTGGGGCGACTTCGCGGCTGCTACTGGACAGGGTGCAGTCGTCGGAGCAGTCGGCGGCTTCCTAGCCCCGGCCGGCACCGCCCTGGCCGCGCAGTTGGGGCTACAAGGCGGACGGGCCCTGGCAGTTGCGGTTGCCACTGATGCCACCATAGGTATGGGCCTTACCTGGGCTATCAACACGGCTCAATGCCAGCCGACCACACCCATGGATCTCCTGGTCGGGGCACTCACCGGTGGAATCGGCAACTTCGTCAAGCCGACGTGGGGAGCGCTCAGGGGCCTCTTCGGCAAGCCGGTTGTGACAACCCCGACACGCTTCGGCCCTGGCGCAGCGCATGCTGGTGATCCGTCTCTCCTGCCCAAGGGAGAGGCAGGCAATCCGTTTTTGAAGCGAGCAGAAGCGGAGGCCGAGGCATTCAACTTGGCCGGCGTGCCCCATGGGGCTGTTCCAGACGCTGCTTGGATTGTCACAGGAAACGTCAAGCTCGCGCATGCACCTGGCTACTTCTACTCGTCCAACCCAAGCCACTGGGGGCGGTTCCGACAGTACGAAACCGCGCAGGGATCTCGGGTCATAGTCGAGCACACCTTCGACAGGGCGGGTCCGCACTTCCATGCCGGCAAGCCAAAGTATGACTCCCTCAGGAACTTTGTGAACTTTGGCTGGAATAATCAAAAGCCCAAGAGTTCGCCACGACGGTACGACTACGAGAAGTATGGGAAGATGAACAAGCCTGGCGGTGATCACCACTTCTTCTATCAGGAGGGCTGGGGTACGTGGTGATGGCGTGGGGAACCGATTCGGAGAGGTGAAGGTGAATGGATCCTGAATCAGATGAAGCTCGCCTGTTTCTCGCTTCTTGTGGCCTGGAACTGTGTGTGGCCAACGGTGATGAAATCCCTGCTGCGCTAGACATCGTGCAACAGATTTCCAGTGCCTACGTGGAGCCAGTAGTGACTGTTCCAATGAACGCCCCAAACCCGGTGGAGGAATTGGGGCGGCAGTGGCACAGAGTGGCAGCGTGCCAGCGGTTGGCAGCTGATGACGGCAGGTTTCTGATCTTGTTGGCTGGGCCGGGCGCGAGCGCAAGGAGCTGGCTCTGCGTGAAGGACTCTGTAGGCCGTGACCTTCCTGCCCGACTACTTAAGGGCAATGGATCGCTTGAGTTCATTGCGTTGTCCATCGACGGGAAGCGGATCTGCGCGACCAGCGAGGAGGAGGATGAATACTGGGTGGTCTATGAGGAAGTCTCGTCCTAGGTTCTGTCTCTTTGGTCAGGGTCGGGTCCAGATGAGGATGCCGGCGAGGTGGAGGGCGGCCTGGTAGGCGATCGCGAGCTTGTCGGTTCGTGTGGCCAGGCCGCGCCACTGCTTGAGGCGGTTGATGCACCGCTCGACGGTGTTCCGCTGCTTGTACGCCTGGCTGTCGAAACCGGGCGGACGGCCACCGAGGCGGCCCCGCCGCAGGCGATGGCCGATTTGGTCGGACGGCTGCGGGATGACCGCACGGATGCCCCGTCGCCGCAGGTGGCTGCGGATGGCGCGTGAGGAATACGCGCGGTCGGCCAAAACGGCCAGGGGCCGGGTCCGGGGCCTGCCCGGGCCCGTGCGGGGCACGCGGATGCGGGACATCACCGTCTCGAAGGCGGGTGCATCACCTGCCTGGCCTGCGGTGACAGTGAAGGCCAGGGGCCGTGCACGGCCGTCTGCGGCCAGGTGGACCTTGGTGCTCAGCCCGCCGCGGGACCGTCCGAGCGCGTGATCGGCGGGCTCACCGGAGTGGGCCGCCCCCTTTTGCGTGCTCCGGCAGCGTGCTGGTGGGCCCGAACCACGGTGGAGTCCACCGACACGGTCCAGTCGAGGTCGTCGTCGGCGTCCGCCGCTGCCAGGACGGCGGCGAGGATCATCTCCCAGGTGCCGTCGACGGCCCATCTGATCAGCCGCTTGTGAGCGGTCTGGAATGAGCCGAGCTCGTCGGGAAGGTCCCGCCAGGGCGAGTTGGTGCGGTACTTCCACGCGATGGCCTCAAGAGTGCGGCGGTGGTCGGCCCATCGCCGCCCGCCGGGAGCCAGGCACGGGCACTGTTGCCTCAGTCGGCGAGCAGGGCCTGCATCCGCTGGTCTTCGCGTTGTTCGATGTATGCGGTGTCGTTTCGCCAGGCGTCGCCGTGGCCTTCGGCCCACAGCCTTGCCCAGGGGTGGGCTCCTTGGGCTGCCTGGTCGTGCAAGAAGTCGTGCATGGAACGCGTAGTGCGCCCCAGCACAGGGACCAACCGACGTCGTTCGGACTCAGCGAGACCGTAGCGTCGGCTAAGACTCGCAGTCGGTAGTCGGTCCGCCGCGTCCGGGCTCTGCCAGTCCGGATGCGCGGACAGCGGGATGAACTCGTGAATGGCGTATGCGCCCGAACTTACTGCCACCGCTGCCCGACACACCAGCCGGCGCACCACCGCCTCCGGCGCTCGCGCGAGCGTACGCACCAGGGCCGTCCTCAGCACTCCCACCAGCACCGGCACCGGCCACGCCGGCGCCCAGGCCATCGCCTCCGGCTCCACCCGCCTGCGTCCTCTGATCGCCGAAGCCGCCCGCCGCGGCCTGCGCATGGTCTTCACCGTCCGCCTCGCCAAAACCGGCTACCTGCACCCCTCCGGCAGCCGCACCGGTTCACCCGGCATCCGCTGCGACGTCACCCAAGGCGCCGAGCACACCGAGGACCGCTCATACGGCTCCGCCCAGACCGGCGGCTTCGACGCCGCCGATTTCGCCTGCCGCGTTGACGCCGCAGCCGGCGACGTCAACGCAGCCGTGCACCAGTGGCTGGTCGAGACCGGCGCCTCAAGACCGCGGCATCCGGTGCCTGACAGGGGGAGGGCAGGCCCGCGTTCGTGCCTGTGGCTGGGGCAGCTGCCACAGCACCTCGTCGGTGACTCGGTTGTGTTGCCATGCGCCCAGGGTGCCTGTGGTCACCAGCCGGTCGAGGAGTTCCCCGGTCTGCTGAGGGGAGTGGCCGCACAGCCGGGCGAGGACGTCCATGTCGGTGCTGTGCTCGGCCTCGGTGGGGGAGTGGGAGGCCAGTACGAGAGCGGCCAGTCGCAGAGCGGGTGCTGCAGGCGGCAGCGCCAACGGTGCAGGGTGGAGTGCCCAGTGGGCGGCGCGGCAGCGGGCGCGACGGCCGGGGGCCTGGTCCAGGACCGCGGCATCGAGCAGCCGCAGTTGCAAGGGCAGCGCGCGGAAATCTGGCAGCTCCAGCCAGCCGGCGTGGGCCAGCTCCAGCCACAAGTCGCCGCTCTGGCGCAGGCGCATGCCCCGCAGTAGGCCTGCCGGAATGCGCACCCGGCCGCGGGCATTCGCGCGCAGCGCGAATTGCAGGGCCAGCAGCCGGGCCGCAGGGGAGGTGAACCGGGGCAGCGCGGAGCCCAAATAGGTGAGCATCTCCCGCACCCGCACCCGCTCCGGCAGCACAGGACAGGACCGACGCGCAGGAGACGGGGAGAGACCGGGGGAGGGGAGTGGCCGTGGGGTGCCGGACAGGGTGTCGGGCACGACGGCGGTATGGCTGGTTGCTGATGCGCAAGCCGCGCAGGTGTCGGCCAGCCGCCAGTTACGGCCGGAGCGGTCGCGGGTGAGGGCAAGCAGCACCGGACCGGCGCAGCCCCGGTGACGCGGATGCCACGGGCACCCTCGCGCCCGGCACTGGCAACTGCGCAGATGGGCGGGCAGCGCATCGACGCGGGCGTGGCGGGCCAGGTGAGCAAGGACGGCCGAGCGTGCGGAGCTCCCGGGGAGCGGCGACGTGCGCGCGGCGCAGGAGGGGCAGACGAGAGTGGGGCCGCCTGAGTGCGGACGCAGTTCCACTGTCCAGATGCGCCGCACCGCGGCATGCGCGCCGGCAAGCCTCATGGGCTGCTCGTCCTCCCGTCTGTCTCCGTGCCGCAATGGCCCGTGCCCGGCCGTGCAGGGCCGGGAGCACGCACGGTAGTGCAGAACTCTGCACCATTACCGGCGCCCCACCTCGACAAATAGTGCAGAAGTCTGCACTGACAGGGCAGGGGTCTGCACCGTCGGATGGTGGAGTGACGATCTTGCCGCCGGAGCCGGACCTCACCGCGCTGCGCGTCAACCTCGCGCGCCTGCGCGGAGAACGCGGCTGGACCTTCGACGAACTCGCCGACCGTAGCGGCCTGTCCCGACGCACCCTCATCGACCTCGAACACGGCCACACCACCGGCAGCGTCACCACCTGGCACGCCCTCGCCCACACCTTCGACGTGCCCCTCGAGCACCTCCTTGGCACCCTCTGCCGCAACCACACCCCACCCGGCAAGCAGGGCTCCTGACACCCCGACACTCTCGCCCCGGGCCACACCGCAGATCACCCGAACCGGCGAGCACGCCTCGAACGTGAGGCCGCCTGTCGGATCGTCTGTTCGCAGTCCTTGAGCCGGCCGGGGGACACACGCCCCACGCTGTTGCGGACCAACGCGTGTCGCCTGGCACGGTCCGGCCATGCGCTCCACTCCCGCCTCCGCCGGCCGACACTGGGACGGCAGCCGCCGTACCACCCGGCGCCCCCGCCCCCTTCAGGTAGCCGGCACCAGCCCCAGCCGCCTGCTACGCGCCGGCCAAAGCGGCCGCTGCCGCCAATGCGGTAACCGCATCGACTTCTACCAGCGTGCCGACCAGCGGCCCATCGCCCTGCACCCCACCGAACTGGCTGCCACGCAGGTGCCCGAAGCCTGCCGCTGGCACCTCAGCAGCGGCATCGCCTACCCACACGGTGACGGCAGTCCGTGGTGCCGCATCCCACACGCCGTCCTCTGCCC
>NZ_JAIGQA010000173.1:0-16790 GCF_019733245.1 Streptomyces sp. WAC04114 | reverse complement strand
TCCAGCTGGCCATGACCGATCTGATGGCCCGCCGCCTCACCGACGAAGCCACCATCTCCTGGCGCGACCCGACACCACAGGATCAAACACCCATTCCGGGATGAAACATCGGGAGAAAACGACCTCTAAGAAGCTCGCACGAGTCTCAAGAAGCCCGCCCGTGCCGTCAGTCGACGAACAGGCCCCGCGCCGCCGCCTTCGTGTCGAACTCCTCGAGACGCGACTGGGCCTGGGGCAGGTCGTCGCACATGGCCTCCAGCAGCACCCGGCCGAGCAGCATCGGCGCGCAGGCCGTGTCGAAGGCGAGGCCGGTGCCGACGGCGGCGGGCAGCAGCAGGTCGGAGACCTTGGCGACGGGCGCGAACGCGGAGTCGGCGACCGTGACGACGGTCAGCCCGGCCTCCTTGGCGTAGGCGAGGGTGTCGACGACCTCGCGAGGGTGCCGGGGCAGCGCGAAACAGAGCAGTGCGCCGGCGCCGGCCCGGACGGCGGCGTCGATGCGGTCCTGCAGCATCGTGCCGCCCTCGCCGAGCAGCCGCACGTCGGGATGCACCTTGGCGGCGAAGTAGGCGAAACCGTGGGCCTGGGCGGCAGCGGCCCGCAGGCCGAGAACGAGCAGCGGGCGGGAGGCCGCGAGGAGGCGTCCCGCCCGCTGGACGGGTCCGGGGTCGGCCAGTGCCTCCGCCAGGTGCCGCAGGTTCTCGATCTCGGCCTCGACGGCCTGCTGGTACTCGTTGTGGGTCTTGGCCTCCGCGGCCGGTTCGGCGGGAGCGACCTCACGCAGATGGCGGCGCAGGGCGGGGTAGCCGTCGAAGCCGAGGGCGACGGCGAATCGGGTCACGGACGGCTGGCTGACCCCGGCCAGCTCGGCGAGCTCCACGCTCGACAGGAACGGCACCTCGGCGGCGCGCCGCACCATGCTGTGCGCGATGCGCCGCTGGGTCGGCGTCAGCCGGTGGCCCTCGAAGAGCGCCTGCAGCCGCGCGGCAGGGCTGTCGGTCACGCTCATGACGTGCTCCCCCTCGCCTATTCAGTAGCTGAGGATTCTGCATGAGCATATGCAGGGCGGCAAGCCGGACCGGCGGGCGGAGGCGGTGGGCGGCGGCGGTAGGACCGGGAACCCCCGGCGGAACAGGGGGGCTAACCCCAGTGCGGCCGGCTGCGGCGCTTTCTACCGTGGACGGCATGACGGGAATGGACGCGCGGGACACCGACCTCAAGAAGGAACTCGACGCCACCCTGCACGCACGCAGGGATCTGGGCGAGGAGTACGAGCCGGCGCTGGTCGACTCGTTCCTGGAGAAGGTCGACCAGCGGATCGACGGCGCGGTGGAGCGCCGGGTGCGCCGGCAGCTCGCGGAACAGCAGATGCAGGCGGCCCGGGACTCCCGCTCGCCGAAGGTCACGGACTCCTGGGGCGAGCGGTTCGGCTTCGGGATCGTCTCCCTGGTCCTCGCGGTGCCGCTGTCCGCGATCGGCGGGGGCGTGGCCCGTCTGCCCGGGCTGCTCGTCGCCTGGGCGGGCATCGTCGGCGTCAACGTCGTCCAGGCGCTCCGCTCCAACCCGAACCTCTTCGGCCGCCGCAAGTCCTCCCAGGCCGGTGGCTGGGAGGACTGAGCGCGCGCACGCCGTCAGACCTGCCGCGTGGGCAGCGCGACGATCTGCCTCAGGTTGACCCGGCGGGGCCGGCTCGTCGCGTAGGCGACCAGGTCGGCCAGTTCCTCCGCGGACAGGGCGCCCACCTCGTCGAGCATGCCCTCGACCTGCCGGGACAGGTCCGCGTCCGCGATGTGGGTGCGCAGCTCGCTCTCCACGAACCCGGGCTCGATGTTGGTGACCCGCACGTCCCGGGGGCCGAACTCCCCGCGCAGGGCTTCCGACAGATAGGTGACGGCGGCCTTGGTCGCGCCGTAGACCGCGTAGTTCGGGAAGCTGAGGTGCGCGGCGATGGACGAGATGTTCACGATGTCGGCCGTACGGCCGTCGGCTGCGGCGCTCACCAGGTCCTCGGTGAAGGCGCCGATCATCCGCAGCACCCCGGAGACGTTGGTGTCGAGCATCCGCTGCCACTCGTCGGATCGCCGGGCGTCGACGGGGTGGGGCAGCATGACGCCGGCGCAGTTCACGACCAGGTCGACGGTCCCGTACTCCGCGTGGATGCCCGCGGCGGCGTCCGCGACGGACGTCTCGTCGGTGACGTCCGCGGCGACGGCCAGGGCCTGCCCGCCGTCGGCCCGGATCTTCGCAGCGATCTCGGTCAGCCGTTCCGCACGCCGGGCGACCAGCGCGACCCGGGCGCCCCGGTCGGCCAGCAGCACGGCGACGGCCTCGCCGATCCCGCTCGCGGCTCCGGTGACGACGGCGGTACGGCCGGCCAGGTTGTCGTACGACATGGGGTTCCCCTTCGGTGCCGGCCGGGGCGTCTCCCCGGCCTCGGACACCACCCTCGGCCGCCTCGTCCGCCCTACCCAGGGCTGCGCTCATCCTGGGTCTGCCAGTACCAGGTTCGGTGGGCCCGGGCGGCCTAGGCTCGGACCCATGGACGGAGAACTGGGAGACTTCCTGCGCTCGCGCCGCGCCCGGATCCGGCCGGAGGAGGTGGGGCTGCCGTCGTACGGCCGCCGCCGCGTCCCGGGTCTGCGCCGCGAGGAGGTGGCGCAGCTGGCCGGGGTGAGCGTCGACTACTACGTCCGCCTCGAACAGGGCAGGGGGCCCGGGGCTCCCTCCCGGACCAGGTCCGGGGGTGTCTCGGACGCCGTGCTGGACGCGATCGCCCGGGTGCTGCGGCTGGACGAGGCCGAACACGAGTACCTGCGGGCGGTGGCCCGGCCGCGCCGGCAGGACGGGCACGGGCCGGCCGCGCCCCGGGTGCGCCCGGGGGTCCAGTCGCTCCTGGACGGCATGGACCGCCATCCCGCCTACGTCCTGGACCACCGCATGGACGTCCTGGCCTGGAACCCCCTCGCCGACGCCGTGCTCGGCCTCGGCGACGCGGGCGACCTCAGCCTGCCGCGCCGTCTCTTCCTCGACCCCGCCTCGCGGGAGCTCTACCCGGACTGGGCCGAGGTCACCGCCCAGATGGTCGCGCACCTGCGGCTGCAGGCGGGCCACCATCCCGGCGACCCCGCCACGGGGAAGATCGTCGCCGAACTCGCCCGGGCCAGCGAGGAGTTCCGCCGGCTGTGGGTGGATCACCTGGTCAAGCCCTGCGACCACGGCGTGAAGCTCCTGCGGCACCCGGTCGCGGGCCTGCTGACCCTCCCCTACGAGACGCTCACCATCCCGGCGGCGCCGGACCAGACGATCGTGGTGTACGCGCCCGAACCCGGGTCCGAGACGGCGGAGAGGCTCCAGCTGCTGGGCAGCTGGAAGGCGTAGAAGACATCGGGGAAGAGAATTGCGCGGGGACCGCCGCACCCCCGTGAACGGGGGGCGGGACGACGGCGGTCCCCGCGAAGGACGCGCGGGCCCGGTCAGGGCCGGGCTGGCGCGTCCATGGCGTCCGTGGAGGTCCGGGAGCCGCTCCGGAGGTCCTTGACGCCGTTCGGCGCCGGTCCGGGCGGGGAGCCTCCCCCAGTGCTGAACGCCTGGGAGGTACCCCCATCGCCCTTGCCGACATCCACCAATGTGCAGGACACGTGTTAAGCGGGTGCTGCGCGGACGTGACACCCGCGTACCGGTTCCGCGAAGTCCGCGGAGATCACGCACGCCGCAAAGTCACCCGGTTCACGGGCAGTTCACCGGAGGGTGGCCGTCACTTCCCCGCGCGGGCGAGGAAGGACAGCAGGTCCTGGCGGCTGACCACACCGGTCGGCTTGCCCTCGACGAGGACGATCGCCGCGTCCGCCTTGCCCAGCACGGCCATCAGGTCCGCGACGGGTTCGCCGGAGCCGACCTGGGGCAGCGGGCCGGACATGTGCTTCTCCAGCGGGTCCTCCAGCGAGGCGTTCTTGCTGAACAGCGCGTCCAGCAGTTCGCGTTCCACGACCGAGCCGACGACCTCGGCCGCCATCACGTCGGGGTGGCCGGCGCCCGGCTTGACGACCGGCATCTGCGAGACGCCGTACTCGCGCAGCACGTCGATGGCCTGACCGACCGTCTCCTCCGGGTGCATGTGGACGAGGGAGGGCATGCGGTCGCCCTCCTTGTCGTTCAGGACGTCGGCGACGCGGGCGCTCGGGCCCGTGTCCTCCAGGAAGCCGTAGTCGGCCATCCACTCGTCGTTGAAGATCTTGCTGAGGTAGCCGCGGCCGCTGTCCGGCAGCAGGACCACCACGACGTCGTCCTCGCCGAGCCGCTCGGCGACCTCCAGCGCGGCCACGACGGCCATGCCGCAGGAGCCGCCGACGAGCAGGCCCTCCTCCTTGGCGAGGCGGCGGGTCATCTGGAAGGAGTCCTTGTCGGACACGGCGACGATCTCGTCCGCGACGGTCCGGTCGTAGGCGGTCGGCCAGAAGTCCTCACCGACGCCCTCGACGAGGTAGGGCCGGCCGGAGCCGCCGGAGTAGACGGAGCCCTCGGGGTCCGCGCCGACGACCTTCACCGAGCCGCCGCTGATCTCCTTCAGATAGCGGCCGGTTCCGGAGATGGTGCCGCCGGTGCCCACGCCCGCCACGAAGTGGGTGATCTTCCCCTCCGTCTGCTCCCACAGCTCGGGGCCGGTGGAGTGGTAGTGGGAGAGCGGGTTGTTGGGGTTGGAGTACTGGTCGGGCTTCCAGGCCCCCGGCGTCTCACGGACCAGCCGGTCGGAGACGTTGTAGTACGAGTCCGGGTGCTCGGGGTCCACGGCGGTCGGGCACACCACGACCTCGGCGCCGTACGCGCGCAGCACGTTGATCTTGTCGGTGCTCACCTTGTCGGGGCACACGAAGATGCACTTGTACCCCTTCTGCTGCGCCACGATGGCGAGCCCGACGCCGGTGTTGCCGCTGGTCGGCTCGACGATCGTGCCGCCGGGCTTGAGAGCGCCGCTCTCCTCCGCCGCCTCGATCATGCGCAGGGCGATGCGGTCCTTCACGGAACCGCCGGGGTTGAAGTACTCCACCTTGGCCAGGACGGTCGCCCTGATGCCCTTGGTCACGCTGTTGAGCTTCACCAGCGGGGTGTTGCCGACGAGGCTGATCATCGAGTCGTGGAACTGCACCGTTGTCTCCGGATGCCGCAGAAGTGGTCTGTGTGGTGCCGCCAGCCTATGACCTTGTCGTGGTCCGTGACGGTCGTTCACTCCCTGTTGCGATTGGGCGACGGGCTGCACGGGGCAAGCACTGGGTGTACGGGTTCGAGGAGGTGGCAGCGACGCATGACGAGGATGTCGAGGGCGAGGGTGGCCCGGCGGATCGCCGCCGGCGCGGCGTACGGCGGCGGCGGGGTCGGGCTGGCCGGGGCGGCGGCGGTCGGCCTGGTGCTGGCCGAGGTACAGCTGGCGCGACGCCGGGTGGGCAACGGCACGTCACCTCATGTGCCGCACGCGGACGGGCTGTACGGCCGGACGTACGCCGGTCCGGCCGATGCACCGCTGAGGCTGACGATGCTGGGCGACTCCACGGCCGCGGGCCAGGGCGTGCACCGGGGCGGGCAGACGCCGGGAGCGCTGCTGGCGTCGGGGCTCGCGGCGCTGGCCGAGCGGCCGGTGGAGCTGCGCACGGTGGCGACCCCCGGGGCCCGTTCGGACGACCTGGACCGCCAGGTGGCCCTGGTGCTGGCCGATCCCGGCCCGGTGCCCGACATCTGCGTGATCATGGTCGGGGCGAACGACGTCACCCACCGCATGCCCCCGACCCGCTCGGTCCGCCATCTCGCCTCGGCGGTCCGGCGGCTGCGCACGGCCGGCGCGGAGGTGGTGGTCGGCACCTGCCCCGACCTCGGCACGATCGAGCCGGTGCGGCAGCCCTTGCGCTGGCTGGCCCGGCGGGCCTCACGCCAGCTGGCGGCGGCCCAGACGATCGGCGTGGTCGAGCAGGGCGGCCGCACGGTGTCGCTGGGCGACCTGCTGGGCCCCGAGTTCGCCGAGAACCCGCGCGAGCTGTTCGGCCCGGACAGCTACCACCCCTCCGCCGAGGGCTACGCGACGGCGGCGATGGCGGTCCTGCCGACCGTCTGCGCCTCCCTGGGCCTGTGGCCCGCCGAGGAGGAGCGCCCGGACGCCTCCCGCCGCGAGGGCTTCCTGCCGGTGGCGCGGGCGGCCGCGGAGGCCGCCTCGGAGGCGGGCACGGAGGTCGCGGCGGCGATGCCGAGCGGACCGCGCGGACCGTGGGCGCTGCTGAAGCGCCGGCGGCGCCGGCGGGTCCCGGAGCAGGAACCGGCCCCCGCGACCCCTTCGAACTGAGGGACAGAGGAAACGCACCGGGGATAGGAAAGGAAGAGCAGCAAAGCAAGCGCTTGGAAACTGCGGCCAGGGTCACACCGCGACACCCGTGACCCAGCCCATACGTACGGGTAACTTCCCAGACAGCCCAAGCAGACCACCCGGTACGTCAATGGAGCCGTGATGCCCGAAGCCGTGATCGTCTCAGCCGCCCGCTCCCCCATCGGCCGCGCCGTCAAGGGCTCCCTCAAGGACCTCCGCCCGGACGACCTGACCGCCACGATCATCCAGGCCGCCCTGGCCAAGGTCCCCGAGCTGGACCCGAAGGACATCGACGACCTGATGCTCGGCTGCGGCCTGCCCGGCGGCGAGCAGGGCCACAACCTCGGCCGCGTCGTCGCCGTGCAGATGGGCATGGACCACCTGCCGGGCTGCACCGTCACCCGGTACTGCTCCTCGTCCCTGCAGACCTCCCGCATGGCCCTGCACGCCATCAAGGCCGGTGAGGGGGACGTCTTCATCTCGGCCGGTGTCGAGACGGTCTCCCGCTACGCCAAGGGCAACTCCGACAGCCTTCCGGACACGCACAACCCGCTGTTCGCCGACGCCGAGGCCCGTACCGCCGCGGTCGCCGCGTCCGAGGGCTCGACCTGGCACGACCCGCGTGAGGACGGCCTGCTGCCCGACCCGTACATCGCGATGGGCCAGACCGCCGAGAACCTGGCCCGCATCAAGGGCGTCACCCGCCAGGATATGGACGAGTTCGGCGTCCGGTCGCAGAACCTCGCCGAGGAAGCCATCAAGAACGGCTTCTGGGAGCGCGAGATCACCCCGGTCACCCTCCCCGACGGCACGGTCGTCTCCACGGACGACGGCCCCCGCGCCGGCGTCACCCTGGAGGGCGTGCAGGGCCTCAAGCCGGTCTTCCGCCCCGACGGCATGGTCACGGCCGCCAACTGCTGCCCGCTGAACGACGGCGCCGCGGCCCTCGTGATCATGTCCGACACCAAGGCCCGCGAGCTCGGCCTCACCCCGCTCGCCCGGATCGTGTCGACCGGCGTCTCCGGCCTCTCGCCCGAGATCATGGGCCTCGGCCCGGTCGAGGCGAGCAAGCAGGCCCTGCGGCGCGCCGGGCTGGGCATCAGCGACATCGACCTGGTCGAGATCAACGAGGCGTTCGCCGCCCAGGTGATCCCCTCCTACCGCGACCTGGGCATCCCGCTGGAGAAGCTGAACGTCAACGGCGGCGCCATCGCCGTCGGCCACCCGTTCGGCATGACCGGCGCCCGCATCACCACCACGCTCATCAACTCGCTCCAGTTCCACGACAAGCAGTTCGGCCTGGAGACGATGTGCGTCGGCGGCGGCCAGGGCATGGCCATGGTCATCGAGCGCCTCAGCTGAGCGGCGCACCGTAGCCGCCATAGCACCCGCTGTGAGCCCTCGGCCCAGAACCCTGGAAACTCCAGGGTTCTGGGCCGTTTTGTGATCCAATCTCCCCCAGGATGTGACCTATCTCCCTCCGCCAGGGGAGAACCGCAGGTCACAGTAGCCACACCCCCTCCCCCGACACCGAAGCCCTGTCCGTTTCGTGATGTTACGCACTGACAGCTGGTTAGTCCGCCCTTCAAGCTGATGTAGGAAGTCGGGGGTCGACTTGAACCGGGAGTACGTCAGTGAGCGCCATGCCGATCGCGTTGCTGGTCACCACGGCCGCCACGGGCGCCGTGGGCGTCGCAGTCCTGCGCACCGTCCTTCAGCTGCGCCGACAGGTCGCGGCCCTGCACACCGCGCTGGCCGAGAGCCGCGCCGCCACCACCCGTGCGCTGCTGCCCGCCGCCCGTACCACTGCCGACACCGATGAGATACGTGCCGCCGTGGCCGCGGCGCTCGCCGAGGAACGGGAGCGGGAGCTCGCCGAGGCGCGGGCGTTCTGGGCCGCCCAGGAGGCGCGTGACGCCTCCGACGCGCCCTCCCTGCTGGGCCTGCCCGAGGCCGATCTGTTCCTGCCCCGCCAGGCCGATTTCGCGGGCCTGGAGCCGGTGTCCGAGCCCGCCGACACCGAGGAACCCGCCGCCGAGTCCCCGGAGCTGGCCGCGGCCCGCCGCCGCCACCCCTCGCATCCGGACTTCGTGCCGACGCAGTCGCCGGTCGTGAACGACCACGAGCGCACCGTCGCCACCCTGGAGGAGCTGGCCTCCTCCCGCGTCGAGCTGACGGACGTCCGCCCCGGCCCGCTGGGCACCCTGGACGTCTACGTCTTCGCCGACGGCACGACCCTGTGCATGACGCCGGGTCACCGCGAGACGGCGGAGCACCTCTCCGCGGCCCTGCGCGCAGGCGCCACCCCGGTCCTCCTGGGCGGCTCCGGCATCTCCGGCGCGTACACCCTCACGTTCGAATGCGGCGAGGAGAACGTCTACATCCTGGCGGACCGGGTCATCGCGTCCCTTTAGGGGCGCGGGGCTGTATCAATGTGCGGCTCCGCCGCGTGGGCGCGAACAACCACACTCGGCCCGCACCCGCGAACGCAGCTCAGACCCCGGCCCGCTTCTGCGCCTCCTCCACCAGCGTCACGGCTTCGTCGACGTCGGCTTCGCCGGGGACCACGACCGCCAGATCGTTCCCGGCGACGGTGATCTGATCTGCCGCTGCGAACATCCCCGCATCCGGCATCTCCCGGGGCTCCAGGCCCTCGAGGACCTGCGCCCTGCGGGCCAACTCCCGGGCCAGCCCGAGAGCCTCGGCGGCAGCGCCCCGCTGCAGCCGGCTCTGGGGCGCGGCCCTCAATCGATCGGCGAAGTGCTCCACCGCACGGGTCAGAGGCGTCGTATCAACCACGCCGCGAGCGTACGCGTCCCAGCGGGACTGTTGCCAACGGGCGAACACTCAGGCACGGTGACCTGAAGGACCGGCTTACATCCCAGCGTCCGGAGGCGCCGATGTCCCAAGTCTTCTCCGAAGAGACCCACCGCAACATGCTCGCCCGCATCCCTCACTGCACCGGTCGTGAGATCTCCGACTGGTTGCGCACCGTCGAAGACGGTCCGGCGCTCTTCCGCTTCGAGGAAAAGGTCAGCTGGCTCCGGCACGAACACAACCTCGCGTACGGCCACGCCAAGGCCATCATCCACGAGTACGACCTGAGGAGGGCCGCGCGCAAACTGCTCTAGGCGCGCCCACCGCACCCCCTCCCGACGACGAAGGGCCCCGGCCGAAGCCGGGGCCCTTCGCGCTACGACTGACTGAACTAGTCGCTGCTGTTGAGGATCGAGATGAGCCTCAGGAACTCCAAGTAGATCCACACCAGCGTCAGCGTGAGGCCGAAGGCCGCGAGCCAGGCCTCCTCGCGCGGGGCGCCGTAGGCGATGCCGTCCTCGACCTGCTTGAAGTCCAGGGCGAGGAAGCAGGCTCCGAGGATGATGCCGATGACGCCGAAGACGATGCCGAGCGGACCGCTGCGGAAGCCGAGGCCGTCACCGCCGCCGAACACCGCGAACAGCAGGTTCACGGTCATCAGCAGGATGAAGCCGAGCGCGGCCGCCATCACGAAGCCGTAGAAGCGTCGGTTGACGCGGATCCAGCCGGCCTTGTAGGCGATCAGCACACCGGCGAAGACCGCCATCGTGCCGATCACGGCCTGCATGGCCGCACCGTCGGCGATGCGGCTGTCGACGATGTTGGAGACGACGCCGAGGAACACACCCTCGAACGCGGCGTACGTCAGGATCAGCGCGGGCGAGGCCTTGCGCTTGAAGGACTGCACGAACGCCAGGACCATGCCGATGAGCGCGGCGCCGATACCGATGCCGTAGCTACGGCTGATGTTGGCGTCGTCGATCGGCAGCAGGGCCCAGGAGAGCGCCGCAGTGAGGATGAGCACACCGAGCGTGCTCGCCGTGCGCAGGACGACGTCGTCGATGGTCATCCGGCCGGTGGTGGCCGGTGCCTGCGGCGGCGCGCCGTACTGCAGGTCCTGCTGGGCGTAAGGGTTCTGCGCGTACGGGTTCTGCGCGTACTGGTCGCCCGTCGGCTGCGCGTACGGGTTGCCCTGGGTGGCGACAGCGGGACCCCCGGCCTGCGGCGCGGTGTTGAAGCCCGCGTAGCCGTTGTCGCGGCTGAACCCCCGTCGCGAGAAGACCGGGTTTCTGCTCCTCATTTCACTCCTCCATGGCCACCAGGCGTGGCCTTGGCTCAAGAGTAATAGGTAGGCAAAGGAATGACCCTACTGCTTGGGGAGGATCTTTCCCTCGTCGTGCTGCGCAACACGCTACGCGGCTTCGTGATTCCCCTCACCGCAGGGGGTCACTCCCGGCTCACCCGAACGGGAAGCCCGTGTAGGCCTCCGCGAGGTCCGTCTCGGCCGCGCGGGACGAGGCGATCCGCTCCAGCCGGGCGAGCTGGAGCCGGTCCTCGAAGGCCGTCGCGCCGGGTGCGCGGTGCAGCAGGGCCGTCATGTCGTAGGAGAACCGCTCGGCCTGCCAGACGCGGCGCAGGCAGGTCGCGGAGTAGGCGTCGAGCAGCTCCGGCGAGCCGGTCTCCTGCTGGTGCGTCAGGGCCCGGGCGAAGGTCACGACGTCACCGACGGCGAGGTTCAGGCCCTTGGCCCCGGTCGGGGGGACGATGTGAGCCGCGTCACCGGCGAGGAAGAGGCGGCCGTGGCGCATGGGCTCGTGGACGTAGGAGCGCATCGGGGTGACCGACTTCTGGGTGATCGGGCCGCGCTCCAGGAGCCAGTCGTCGTCGGTCTCGAACCGGCGTTCCAGCTCGTCCCAGATCTCCTCGTCGCGCCACGTCCCGGCATCGGTGCCGTCGGGCACCTGGAGGTAGAGGCGGGAGACGGCCGGGGACCGCATGGAGAGCAGGGCGAAACCGCGGTCGTGGCGGGCGTAGACGAGCTCGTCGTGCGAGGGCGGCACGTCGGCGAGGATGCCGAGCCAGCCGAAGGGGTACGTCCGTTCGAAGACTTGGGCAAGTCCGGCCGGGATCGCCCTGCGGGCCACGCCCCAGAAGCCGTCGCAGCCGACGACGTAGGCGCACTCCAGGACGTCCTCACGGCCCTCGTACCGGAAGCGGATCCGCGGGGCGTCGGTGCCGGCGTCCTCCACGGCCAGGGCCTCCGCCTCGAAGAGCAGCGGCCCGCCGCTCTGGAGCTGGAGGGCGATGAGGTCCTTGCACACCTCGGTCTGGGCGTAGACCGTCACGGACCGGCCGCCGGTGAGGGCGGGGAAGTCCACGCGGTGGCGCCTGCGGTCGAAGCGCAGTTCGATGCCGTCGTGGCGCAGCCCCTCGCGGTCCAGGCGCTCCCCGGCACCGGCCGCGCGCAGCACGTCCGCCGTGCCCTGCTCCAGGATCCCGGCGCGCTGCCGCCGTTCGACGTAGGAGCGGTCGCGGGCCTCCAGGACGACCGCGTCGATGCCCGCGTTGTGGAGCAGCCGGGCGAGGAGGAGGCCGGCGGGGCCCGCTCCGATGATGCCGACGGTGGTGCGCATCGGGCGACCTCTTCTCATCCCGTTCGTCAGGTGAAATTTCTTTCACCATGTGCATGTGAGTTTCCGACGGCATGCGGCCGGTGTCAACGGGCACGCCGTGAACTCTTCAATGGACCACGCAGGGATCGGAAGGTGCCCGGAGCCGGACTCGAACCGGCACGCCCGCGAAGGGGCAGCGAGGTTTAAGCTCGCCGTGTCTGCATTCCACCATCCGGGCAGGCCGTGGGCTCCGCATCGAGGTTCCGAGACTATCCGGACGGGTCCCTCGAACAGCGGAAGCGTGGACCGATGTTGTCTTATTTTATTGACGTCTGAGGGTGCATCAGCACTCGGAACACGCCATCCGCACTTGCCAATAGCCTTCCCTGCGCCGGTCGGCCGCGCATGCGGAATGACGGAATTTCACCGCCCGAACGAGGGCACTCCACCTGTTCTCGACACCCGGACGCATCGGTTCCCGACACAGGGGCCCCTCAGGGGTGTTCGTCATCCCCAGGTATGACACCGCCCCGCGCGGTCAGACCCGAGTCGGCCTCCGGAACCAGAACTACGGGTGACTACACGGCGCCATGGGACCCGGACGATGGAACACGTCCTTCCCCCGAGCACAGCCGTCCGACAGGAGAGCCATCCCGTGACCACCGCTTCCCTCACCGACCGGGCCACCACCGCGGCCGCGCGCGCCACGGATCTCTCGAAGATCTACGGGCAGGGTGAGACCCAGGTGGTCGCCCTGGACCGCGTCTCCGTCGACTTCCGGCAGGCCGAGTTCACCGCGATCATGGGCCCCTCCGGCTCCGGCAAGTCCACCCTGATGCACTGCGTGGCCGGCCTCGACTCCTTCTCCTCCGGGTCGGTGCGCATCGGTGACACCGAGCTCGGCTCCCTGAAGGACAAGCAGCTGACCAAGCTGCGCCGGGACAAGATCGGCTTCATCTTCCAGGCGTTCAACCTGCTGCCCACCCTGACCGCCCTGGAGAACATCACCCTCCCGATGGACATCGCGGGCCGCAAGCCGGACAAGCAGTGGCTGGACTCCGTCATCACGATGATCGGCCTGGCGGACCGGCTCGGCCACCGGCCCTCCCAGCTGTCCGGCGGTCAGCAGCAACGCGTCGCCGTGGCCCGGGCGCTGGCCTCCCGGCCCGAGATCATCTTCGGGGACGAGCCCACCGGAAACCTCGACTCGCGCTCCGGCGCCGAGGTGCTGGGCTTCCTGCGCAACTCCGTGCGGGAGCTGGGCCAGACGGTGGTCATGGTGACGCACGACCCGGTGGCCGCGGCCTACGCGGACCGGGTGATCTTCCTGGCGGACGGGCGGATCGTCGACGAGATGTACGGGCCGACGGCCGACTCCGTGCTCGACCGCATGAAGGCGTTCGACGCCAAGGGCCGCACCAGCTGATCCCCCGTCAGGACCGACAGGACTGAGAAGAAGAACCCATGTTCCGTACCGCCTTGCGCAATGTGCTCGCACACAAGGCCCGGCTCCTGATGACCGTGCTCGCCGTGATGCTCGGCGTCGCATTCGTCTCCGGCACCCTGGTCTTCGCCGACACCCTCTCAAGCGCCTTCCGCAACCAGTCGGCGAAGAGCTACGACGACGTCGCCGTCGCCGTCTCCTCGTACGCCGACCCGGACGACCCCGAGCAGGAACCGGGCCTGCCCGGCAAGGTCCTCGACCGGATCTCCGCGGTGGACGGCGTCGCAGGGGTGTACGGCCGTGTCGAGGGCTTCGCCGGGGTCGCCGACCCCGACGGGAAGCTGATCGGCGTCGGCTGGTCCAACAAGGGCTCCAACTTCGCCCCCGGCAAGGACGGCAAGGACGCCGCCTACACGTTCACCGACGGCTCCGGTCCGGTGAAGGACGACCAGATCGCCCTGGACGAGGAGTCCGCCGCCAAGGGCGAGTACAAGGTCGGCGACCGGGTGCGCGTCGCGACCAACGGGCCGGTGAAGGAGTACACCCTCAGCGGCGTGTTCACCACCGAGGACGGTGCCGTCAACGCCGGCGGCAGCCTCGTCCTCTTCGACACCGCCGTCGCCCAGCGGCAGTACCTCAAGCCGGGCTACTTCGAGAGCGTCACCGTCACCGCCGCCCCCGGGGCGAACGACACCAAGATCCTGGACGCGGTCAAGCCGCTGCTGCCGGAGGCCGCCGAGGCGCGGACCGGCAAGGCGCTCGCCGACGAGCAGGCCGAGCAGATCGAGCAGGGCATGGGCAACCTCAAGCAGGTCCTGCTCGGCTTCGCGGGCATCGCGCTCTTCGTCGGGATCTTCCTGATCTCCAACACGTTCACGATGCTGGTCGCCCAGCGCACCAAGGAGATCGCCCTGATGCGCGCCGTCGGCGCGTCCCGCAAGCAGATCACGCGTTCGGTGCTCGCCGAGGCCGCGCTGGTGGGTCTGGTCGCCTCGGCCGTCGGTTTCGTCCTCGGCATCGGCCTGGCCGTCGGACTGCGCTCCGGCATGGCCGCGTTCGACATGAAGATGCCGGACGGTCCGCTGATCCTGTCCGCCACGCCGGTGATCGCGGCTCTCTCGGTGGGCGTGCTGATCACGACGTTCGCCGCCTGGCTGCCCGGCCGCCGGGCCGCGAAGATCCCGCCGGTGGCGGCCATGAACAGTGTCCACGCGGTGGCCACCACCAAGTCGCTGGTGCTGCGCAACTCCATCGGCGCGGTCGTCACCGCCCTCGGTGCCATGGGGATCGTGGCGGGTGCCTCGACCGGCGGCGACGACGGCCGCATGTACATCGGGGCGGGCGCCTTCCTCGCGCTGATCGGCGTGATCATCCTGATTCCGCTGCTGTCCCGGCCCGTGATCGCGCTCGTCCGTCCGCTGCTCGTCGGCCCCTTCGGGGTGGCCGGCAGGCTGGCCGGACAGAACGCGGTCCGCAACCCGCGCCGCACCGGCGCCACCGCCTCGGCGCTGGCCATCGGACTGACACTGGTGACCGGTCTGTCGGTGCTCGGCATCACGGTCGGCACGGCCATCGACAAGATGACCACCGACAACATCAAGGCCGACTACATGGTCTCGATGGCCAACGGCGGTGACCTCGACGGCTCGGCCCTGACCGCGCTGGAGAAGGCCAAGGGCGTGTCCGCGGTCTCGCCGCAGCAGGACGCCTACTTCCAGGTCGACGGCGACGACTATGTCTCCGCCTCGGCCGTCAGCCCCGGTGACATCGGAAAGGTCCTGACCGTCGACGTCGTCAGCGGCAGCGCCGACTCCCTCGCCGAGGGCCGGATCGCGGTCGCCGAGAAGACGGCGAAGAGCAGGGGCTGGAAGACCGGCGACACCGTCCGCGTCACCTTCGGCGACGACAAGAAGGCCGAGCTGACGGTCGGCGCCGTCTACAAGGACAGCGAGTTCCTCTCCCCCGTCCTCGTGGACCGGAAGATCGTGGACCGGCACGAGACGAAGCCGTCCATCCGGCAGATCTTCGTGAAGGTCGACGGCGGCCAGTCCGCGGCGAACGAGAAGGTCCTCGTCGACGCGCTGGGCGACAACCCCGCGATCACCGTGATGGACCGGCAGGACATCCGCAACGAGTTCGGCGGCGCCATCAACACCCTGCTGAACGTCATGTACGGCCTGCTGGCGATGGCCCTGATCATCGCGGTGCTCGGCGTGGTCAACACCCTCGCGATGTCGGTCTTCGAACGGCAGCAGGAGATCGGCATGCTGCGCGCCATCGGCCTGGACCGGCGCCGGGTGAAGCGGATGGTCCGGCTGGAGGCCGTCGTCATCTCGGTGTTCGGCGCGGTGGTCGGCATCGGACTCGGGGCATTCCTCGGCTGGGCGATCGGCGAGACCTTCGCCGACCAGATCCCGGGGTACGCGCTGGTCCTGCCCTGGGACCGGATCGGGATCTTTCTGGTGCTGGCCGGTCTGGTCGGCGTCCTGGCCGCGATGTGGCCGGCCCGCAACGCCGCGCGGCTGAACATGCTGAACGCGATCAAGGCGGAGTGACCTCGCCGCCGCACGGTACGCCGAAGGGCCGGGTTCCCCGTCACGGGGAGCCCGGCCCTTCCGGTCGTGCCCGGGTCAGTCTCGGCCGGGCGCGCCCCAGGTGCGGGCCCGCAACGGCATCCCGGAGGTGCCCGGGTCCGGGGTGCGGACGGCCAGGACCTGGTTGACGCCGATGCGGTTGCGTTCGAAGGCCAGGGCGGAGGCGGCCATGTACAGGCGCCAGACGCGGGCGCGGCCCGGGCTGGTGAGCCGCACGGCGCGCTGCCAGTCGGCCTCCAGGCGCTCGACCCAGCGGCGCAGGGTGAGGGCGTAGTGCTCGCGGATCGCCTCGACGTCGCGCACCTCGAACCCGGCGCGCTCCAACTGGGCCACGGTGGCGCCGATCGGCTGGAGTTCGCCGTCGGGGAAGACGTAGGAGTCGATGAAGGCGTCGACGCTGTACGCCGTCTCGTCCCCCTGCGGGCGGCGGGCGATCTGGTGGTTCAGGAGCCGCCCGCCGGGCTTGAGCAGGTCGTACAGGTCGGCGGCGTACTCCAGGTACCGGTCGGCGCCGACGTGTTCGGCCATGCCGATGGAGGAGATCGCGTCGTAGGGGCCGTCGCGGACGTCGCGGTAGTCCTGGACGCGGATCTCCACCTTGTCGGTGAGACCCTCGTCGGCGACGCGCTTGCGGGCGTAGGCGGCCTGCTCCTGGGAGAGGGTGACGCCGACGACGCGCACGCCGTGCTCGCGGGCCGCGTGGATGGCCATCGAGCCCCAGCCGCAGCCGACGTCGAGCAGCCGCAGGCCGGGTCTCAGACCGAGCTTGCGGCAGACGAGTTCGAGCTTGTCCCGCTGGGCCTGTTCGAGGGTGCTGTCCGGGGCGGGCCAGTAGGCGCAGGAGTACACCATGGACGGGCCGAGGACGATCTCGTAGAAGTCGTTGCCGACGTCGTAGTGGTGGCTGATGGCGCGTCGGTCGGTGTGCTTGGTGTGCAGGTGGCGGCGGGGGCTGCGGGCCTCCTCACGGGGCGGGG